>CAYPLM010000021.1:0-16695 GCA_964411575.1 uncultured Oscillibacter sp.
TATATATATATATAAGGAGGAGACCCACCAATGGACATGAATATCGCAAGAGAAACCTTCCTAAACAGCGCGGTGCGTGTAGTCGCGCGCGAAGGGATCGAAAAAGCCACCACCAAGGCCATCGCCGCCGAAGCAAAGCTGAACGAGGCATACATTTACAAATGTTTCTCCAGCAAGGACGAGATGATGGCCGAGGCGCTGCGCATCAAGGATGAGCGGCTGGCCAAGGTGCTGCACGAGGCACTGCCCGTGATGTACCAGTCTGACATGCCCTGGCACGACCGCGCATTTGCGCTCTTTTGCCGCTGCTGGGAATACATCCTCGCCGACCGTGTTGACTGCGCGTTCTACATCCGCTACTACTATTCCACCACGGGACTCGGCTCCAACTACGCCACGCATCTGGAAAGCTACGAGTCGCTGATCCGCAGCCTCGGCTCTGCGTTTGAGCCGGGCACGCGCATGGATGTGCTGATCCACCAGATCTTCTCTACGATGCTGTTTTTCGCCTCCTGGGTGATCGACGGCAAGCTTGACGACGACGATAAGACCAGAGACAAAGCCTTCGAGCAGATATACAGCTTCATCGTGCCCAACGTCCGCAAGGAGCTGCTGTTGGAGGGACAGGGCGCTTAACCGGACAAAAAGCAGAACGATCCTGTTGACCGTTCTGCTTTTTAGTTTATAAAAAGTTAGATTTCCTTAGTTACAAATCCAGCGATTCCACATGCAGGAGCACCGGCATGCCAGGGGTGCGCAGCGTGCCGCCTTGCACCGATACGCGCGCGCCGTCGACAAGGTTTTCGTACACGCCGTCGGGCACGTCCAGGCGCACCTGCGCCTCCGTGCCGCGCAGCGGAAACACGCCCACAAAGCGCCGCCCCTCGCTGCCGCGCTGCAAAATGGCGGTGTTGGAGGCGTCATCCGCCTCGGCGAGGAACCAGTCGTGCGCGCCGAACTGCTGCTTCACGTCGTACAGGCGGCGCAAAAGCGCGCTGCTGTCGTGCCCGCTGCGGTCGATGGGCTCGCGCTCGAAGAGACTGGGCAAGTGCTCGTCGGCAAATTCCTGTCCGGCGTAGAGCAGCGTAGTGCCCTTGAGGAAGTAGAGGAACGCGGCGTAGCTCTGCTGCGCTTTTTCGTCGTGCACCAGCGAGGCGATGCGCGGCTGGTCGTGGTTTTCGAGGAAGCGGAGCTTGTTGTAATTTTCGGGGAAGGCGGCCTCCTGCCGGTTGAGCAGGTCGACATAGCAGCTCAGCGGCACCTCGCCGCGCAGATACCGGTCGAACACCTCGCGGATGTCGTACTCGTACTCCATGTCGAACGCCTCATAGAGCTCATAGTCGCGCGCGGAGTACACGCCGACGCGCCGGGCAAGGTTGCCGTAGCTCAGGTGCACGCTCTCGGCGAGCCAGATGCAGCCCGGACGCACGCGCTCCACCGCCTCGCGCGCTGCCAGCCAGAAGTCCACCGGCACGAACGAGGCCACGTCGCAGCGGAAACCGTCCACGATTTTCGCCCACTGCACCAGCGTTTCGATGAGGTACGCGCGCAGGCCGCTTTGGGAGTAGTCCAGGTCGATCACGTCGGACCAGCTGCCGATCTTGTTGCCGGGGCGGCCGGACGCGTCGTGGTGGAACCACTCCGGGTGCTCGGCGTAGAGCACAGAGTCTGGCGAGGTGTGGTTGTACACCACGTCGATGATGCACTTCATGCCGCGCGCGTGGATCGCGTCCACCAGCGCGCGGAAATCGTCCATCGTGCCGTAGGCGGGGTTGACGGCGCGGTAGTCCCGGTTGGCGTAGGGACAGCCGAGCGAGCCTTTTTTGCCCTGCACGCCGATGGGGTGAATGGGCATGAACCAGATGATGTCCACCCCTAACGTGCGGATGCGGTCAAGGTCGTCG
Organism: uncultured Oscillibacter sp.; assembly: GCA_964411575.1. Taxonomy (GTDB): domain Bacteria; phylum Bacillota; class Clostridia; order Oscillospirales; family Oscillospiraceae; genus Hominicoprocola. The sequence goes on from CAYPLM010000021.1 coordinate 1,905, forward strand.
ATCACGGCGCGGAAGGTGCCCTCCGGCGTGTGCGCGCGGACGTAGATGGAGTAGATGACCTGCTTTTGCAGGGCGGGGTTTGTGTGCTGTGCCATAAAAATGTCTCCTCCTCGAAAAAACTGTTTCGGGTCAGTCGTAGAGCGGGCGGTCGTTTTCGTCGTAGCGGCGCAGCTTCTCGCCGCTTTGCCGCTCGCAGCCGAGGTATGCGCCGTCCTCATCATAAAAGCAGGTGCGCCGGCTTGTCAGCGTGCCGTCTGCGTCGTAGGAGCGGCGCTCAGACAGCGTGCCCGCGCCGGTGAAATCGCTCTCGTAAAACGCCGTCAGCGCGCCGCGTGCGTCGTAGTGCTCCATACGCAGACCGGGCCCCTCATAGAAATACAGCGTGAAGAAAGCGCCGACTGTCTCGAGGCGCAGAAGGCGGCCGCTTTTGTCAAACGTCATCGTGCTTGTCATGGCGCCGTCCGTATTGTAGTTTTCCACGATGAGCTGCCCATCCGCGCCGTAAGTAAAGCGTGTTTCGCCGCTGCTTATGCCGCCCGCAAAAACGATTTTGCTGTGGGTCGTGCGCCCGTGGCTGTCCAGCGTGAGAGATTGCGTTTGCCTATGTTCTCCACTGAGACGATACTGCTCTACGGTCGCGGTGCCGCCGCCGTAGGTGTACAGCTCGTACACGCCGCTTGGGTGCCGGTCGACGCGTGTCACGCGGCCGAGCGCGTCGTAGCTGTAGTCCACCGCGCTTTCCCAGCGCTCCGTTTCATCATAGCGCGCCTCGTGAAGCACATCGCCGCGGGCGTTTTCGCGGTACCCCACACGGCTGCCGTCGCTTTGTCAGGCGATGCGGGAGTACACCGCCGTCTCCCACCACACGCACAGCGCGGCGGCAAGCCCCAGACCGAGCAGCAGATAAACCAGGTGCTTCCTGTCGTTCCCTCCTGCGCTTTTTTCATTATATCACCTTTTTCCGCGTGCGGCAACGGTCAGTTGCGCGCTGCGGCGCACTTGACAGGCCGCGCCGCCTGTGGTATGGTAAACCACAAACAGAGAAGGTGGTTTACCATGAAGGCGAAATGGATGACGCGCTGCGCGCTGTTTGCCGCGCTCACGGCGGCGGGGGCGCTGCTGCGCATCCCCGCAGGCGGGCTGGTCTACACATTGCAGCTGCTCTTCACCCTGCTCTCAGGGTTGCTGCTGGGGGCGAAATACGGCGCGCTGTCGCAGCTTTTGTATGTGGCGCTGGGGCTGTGCGGTCTGCCGGTGTTTGGCGCAGGCGGCGGCGTGACCTACCTGCTGCAGCCCACCTGCGGCTTCGTGCTGGCGCTGCCGCTGTGCGCGTGGCTGGCGGGGCGGCTGCGCTCGCACGCGGCGGCGGCCTGCCTTGCGGCGCTGGCGGCGCTGTACGCGGCAGGGCTTTTGTACCTGGCGCTTCTTTTCAATGTCTATTTCGGGCGCGATCTGGGGCTTTGGCCGCTGGCGGCGGCGTATGTGCTGCCCTACCTGCCCGGCGACGCGCTCAAGCTGTGCGCCTGCGTTCTGCTGTACCGGCGGCTGCCGAGGGAAATTTTTTCCTGAAAAAATCTTAATTTGTTGCAAATGCAACTGTTAAACTCCTGCCAAGCGTGGTACACTACCATCACAAGGCAAGCAGAAACGCTTTCAAACAAAAATTCTTTCAGGAGGAACAGTGATATGAAGAAGTGGATGTGCAAGGTTTGCGGTTATATCTATGAGGGCGAGAACGCCCCCGCCGAGTGCCCCGTGTGCCACGTTGGCAGCGACAAGTTTGAGGAAGTCAAGGGTGAGCTCAAGCTCGCCGCCGAGCACGAGTACGGCATCTATGCCAAGACCGTGAAGAACAACCCCGACATCTCCGACGAGGACAAGAAGTATATCTTCGAGCAGCTGATGGCCAACTTCAACGGCGAGTGCAGCGAGGTGGGCATGTACCTGTGCATGGCGCGCATCGCGCACCGCGAGGGCTACCCCGAGATCGGCCTGTACTGGGAGAAGGCCGCGTATGAAGAGGCTGAGCACGCGGCGAAGTTTGCCGAGCTTCTCGGCAGCGACCTCGAGCCCAACATGACCGACTCCACCAAGGCCAACCTCGCCTGGCGCGTGGACTGCGAGTTCGGCGCCACCGCTGGCAAGATGGATCTTGCCAAGTGCGCCAAGAAGAACAACCTCGACGCCATTCACGACACCGTGCACGAAATGGCCCGCGACGAGGCCCGTCACGGCAAGGCGCTCAAGGGCCTGCTGGACAGATACTTCAAGTAAGCCAAAAACGCAAAGAAATTGTATTTTGAAAGAGGGGGCTGAGCGATCAGCTCCCTCTTTTAGCCGCCAGCCCTCAAAAAAAGATGCCGCAGGGTAATTTTCAACAGGAAAAATACTCTGCGGCATATTATTTGCGGGGTGGGGGGTCAGTCCTCGCGGTCGATGTGGTTGGCGATGCGCTGCATGATCATATCGAGCGCCACAAGGTTGTGCCCGCCCTCGAGCACGATGATGTCGGCATACTTGCGGCTTGGCTCGACAAACTGCTCGTGCATGGGCTTGACGGTGGTGAGGTATTGCGAGATCACGCTCTCGAGCGTGCGGCCGCGGTCGCGGATGTCGCGGCGGGCGCGGCGCAGGATGCGCACGTCTGCGTCGGTCTCCACGAAGATCTTGATGTCGAACAGCTCGCGCAGCGCGGCGTCCTGGAAGATCAGAATGCCCTCGACGATGATCACCTTGTTGGGCTTGATCTCCACGGTCTCGTCGGTGCGGTTGTGCTCAACATAGGAATACACGGGGCACTGGATGCTTTTTCCGTCGCGCAGCTGCTTAAGGTGCTCGACGAGCAGCGCGGTGTCGAACGCGTCAGGATGGTCGTAGTTGACCTGGGCGCGCTGCTCATAGGTCTTGCCCTCCTGGCGCTTATAGTAGTTGTCGTGGCTGACGACGGTTACCTGGTCGCCGAAATGCTCCTTGAGATGGCGCGTGAGTGTGGTCTTGCCCGAGCCGGTGCCCCCGGCGATGCCGATAAACATGGTGCTCATATGCGCGTTCCCCCTGTCATATTTTCTTTTCCATTATAGACACACCTGCGCGAAAATGCAAGACACGGGAAAAATTTCCTCGAAAAAAGTCGAATGGAAGGTTGACGGCGGCGAAAAAAGAAAGTATTATGGTACTGATAAAATTACGCGGTCTATCTGCCACGTTCAGGGGAGCCTTGTCATGGAACTGAAACAATGCCCGGATTGCCATCTGCTCTACTCTGTCAGCTATCGTCGCTGTCCCTTCTGTGAGGAGGAGATGCAGCTCAAGCAGTCCAACAAAAAACGCGGCCGCCGCCGTGTGTCCGAAAAAAAGCCCGTGCATTCTGCGCGCGGTGCAATGATCCTGATTCTGATCTTCGTGCTGCTGCTGCTCTCGTGGTACCTGTTTGGAGACCTTCTCATCAAACCCGACGTGCCCGACGAGCCCACGCCGCCTGTGGAGGATCCGGTGGGGCCTGCCGACCCCGACCCCGTCGCGCCCGTGGTCGACCCGGAGGAGCCGGACGAGCCTGAAGAGCCGACGGAGCCCGAAGAGCCCACGCCGAGCCTCAGCAAAGACAGTCTCACCCTGCGCACCATCTACGGCAGCGTGAGTAAAGCGGCCGAGGAGGGCGCGGACTACGACCTCACCTGGTCGCTGAGCGGGAACGGCAGCACCATCCAGTTCAGCGTCAGCGGCACGGACGAGTCCGTGGCCTGGGGCAGCGAGGATGAGAACATTCTCACCGTTTCCGACGGTACGGGGCTATTCAAGATCAAGGCGAGGGGCAGCGCCGTCATCACTGCCACAGTGGGCGGCGTGACGCTGCGGTGCATCGTGCGTGTCACAGGATAAAAGCAAAAGGGGGAGGCTGTCCCGCCGGATTGGCGAGACGGCCTCTTTTTTGTATAAAATTCATAAAAAATGCCTTGTGCTTTGCAGAAACAGAACGTATAATAAAATCAGTGAAATTTGTGCGGGGGTGGCGAAATGGCGTATATCTCCTTTGAAAATGTCAGAAAGACCTATCAGATGGGCGAGGTGAGCATCAACGCCGTGGACGGTGTAAGCTTCGAGATTGAAAAGGGCGAGTTTGCCGTGATTGTCGGCCCGAGCGGCGCGGGAAAGACCACGGTTTTGAACATGCTCGGCGGCATGGATGCCTGTTCTGCCGGGTCGATCCTCGTCGACGGAGAGGACGTGAGCGCCTACAGCGCCAAAGAACTGACCACCTACCGCCGCCACGACATCGGCTTTGTGTTTCAGTTTTATAATCTGGTGCAGAACCTCACCGCGCTTGAAAACGTGGAGCTGGCTGCGCAGATCTGCCGCGACCCACTGCCGGCGGCGGAGGTGCTGCGGCGCGTGGGGCTGGGAGAGCGGCTGAAAAACTTTCCTGCGCAGCTCTCCGGTGGTGAGCAGCAGCGCGTGGCCATTGCCCGCGCACTGGCCAAAAACCCCAAGCTGCTGCTCTGTGACGAGCCCACCGGCGCGCTGGACTATATTACCGGCAAGCAGATCTTAAAGCTCTTGCAGGACACCTGCCGCAGCGACGGCATGACGGTGGTGGTCATCACGCACAACACCGCCATCACGCCCATGGCCGACCGCGTGATCCATATCAAAAACGGCCGCGTGGCCGCGATGGAGAGGAACGGCGCGCCCACGCCGGTGGAGGAGATCGAATGGTAAGAAACAGGCTGCTGACCGACGCGCTGCGCGAGGTGCGCGCGACGCGCAGCCGGTTTTTGTCGATTCTGCTGCTGTGCGCGCTGGCTACCGCGTTTCTCTCCGGCATCCGCAACACCGCGCCCGACATGCACTACACCGCTGACCGGTATTTTGACCGCATGGAGCTGATGGACGGCTATGTGCTCTCCACGCTGGGTCTCACGCACGAGGACGTGCAGGCGCTTGCCGCCGCGCCGGGCGTGCTGTTTGCCGAGGGCGGCAGCTCGGTGGACGCGCAGGCGGGCGAGCGGATCGTGGTGGTGCGCTCCATTCCGCAGCGGCTCAACCGCTATGAGATCCTGGCCGGACGCGATGCAGAGCGCGCGGACGAATGCGTCACCGAGGAACGGCTTTTGATCGAGCTGGGGCTGAGCATCGGCGACACGCTCACCCTTGCGCCCGGCGAGGACGACACGCTCACGCGCCGCCGCTTCACCATCGTGGGCACGGCGCGCTCTCCGCTGTATCTTTCTACCGATCGCGGCAGCTCGAGCCTCGGCACTGGCTCGGTGGACGCGTTCGTGTATGTCCCGGCGGAGAATTTTGACGTGGACTACTACACCGTGGCGTACTTTGCCGTGGAGGGGCTCGCCGCGCTCAACAGCTATACCGACGAATACGACCAGGCCGTGCAGGCGCAGTTCGACGCGATGGAGCCGCTTGCCGACGAGCGCGCGCAGCTGCGCTACGACTCGCTCATCGGCGATGCACGGAAAAAGCTCGATGACGCGCGCGAGGAGCTGGAAACGCAGCGTGCCGACGCGCAGCGCGAGCTGGACGAGGCCGCAGAGCAGCTTGCCGATGCCCGGGCGGGGCTTGATGATGGCTGGGCGGAATATGCCGACGGGCTGCGTGCGCTGGAAACACAGAGCGCCGATGGTTTGCGCGCGCTGGACGAGGCGGCGCAGGCGCTGGCCGATGCGCGCGAGGCGCTTACCGACGGCTGGGCACAGTATCGCGACGGCGCGGCGCAGCTGGCCGATGCGCGCGAGGCGTATGAGGCAGGGCTTGCAGAGTATCTGGACGGCCTTGCGCAGTATGAGGACGCGCGGGCGCAGTACGAGCAGGCGCTGGAAGAATATGAGGACGGAAAACGGCAGTACGAAGCGGGGCTTGCAGACTACCGTGCAGGGCGCAGCGCGCTCGACGAGGGCTATGCGCAGCTCATGGAGGGCGAGGCGCAGTATCAGGCCGGGTGCGATCAGCTTTACGGCAACGAGCAGCTTGCCGCCGCCGCGCAGCTTCTGGGCATGACGAGCGAGGAGCTGGTGGCGCAGCTGTCCTCGGGCGAGCTGCCGGTGAACGAGGCGCTTTCCGCTGCCCGCGAGGCGCTTTCCGCCGCTCGGGAGGCGCTTGCAAACGGCAGCGAGAGCGCGGAGGAGAACATCGCGCGCGTGCGTGCCGCCATCGCCGAGGCGCGTGCGCGTCTGGAAGAGAGCGGGCTGAGCGAGGAGGAGAAGCAGGAGCTTCTTGCGCTGCTTGCGCAGCTTGAAAACGAGCTTGCCGCCGCCGAGGAGGATTACGCCGCCTTCGCCGGGAGGTGGACGGCGGAGATCGTGCGCCTTGAAGCCGAGCTTGACACGCTGGAGGCGGGGCTGCGGGCCGCTAAGGAGGGCTATGCCGCCTTACAGGAAGCGCGCCGACAGCTCGACGAGAACTGGGAGGCGTACTACGACGGCGCGGCGCTGCTTTCCGGCGGCAAGGCGCAGCTGGACGCCGTGAAGGCGCAGCTTGACGACGCATGGGCGCAGCTGGAAGAGGGCAGGGCGCAGCTCGACGAGGTAAAGGCGCAGCTTGACGACGCGTGGGCAGGGCTTGAAGAGGGCAGAGTGCAGCTGGAGGACGGCGAGGCACAGTCGCGCGAGGCGCTCGACACGCTCGAGCAGAGCGAACGCGACCTGGCTGACGGAGAGGCGCAGCTTGCGCAGGGGCGCGAGACCTACGCGCGCGAGCTGGCCGACGGAAAAAAACAGCTTGCCGACGCCAAAGCACAGCTGGAGGACGGCGAGGCGGAGTACCGCGACGGCCTTGCCGAATATGAGGACGGAAAGGCCGAGCTTGAAACGCGGCTGGAGGATGCCGAGGCGCAGCTGGCCGAGGCGCAGCGCGAGCTGGATGACGTGGAGGAGTGCCAGTGGTATGTGCTCGGGCGCAGCGCCAACGTGGGCGTGGTGAGCTTTGAGATGGATTCCTCGCGCGTGAGCAACCTTGCCAAGGTGTTCCCGCTGATCTTCTTCCTCGTGGCGGCACTGGCCTGCCTGACGACCATGACGCGTATGGTTGAGGAACAGCGCACGCAGATCGGCTCGATGAAGGCGCTGGGCTTTGGCCGCGCGGCCATCAGCATAAAATACATCGGCTACGCCTTCTCTGCCAGCCTAATCGGCGGCCTTGCGGGGCTTCTGATCGGGCGGCTGATCCCGCTGGTCATTGCCAACGCGTTCAATATTATCTACGCCGTGCCCGCGCTGGAGCTGCAAAGCCACCCTGTGAGCGATTCGCTGGCCGTGGCGGCGGCGGTGCTGTGCACCACAGGCGCGGCCTGGTGGGCGTGCGGCGCAACGCTTTCGGCGACACCCGCCGCGCTCATGCGGCCTAAGGCGCCCGCAGCGGGCAAGCGCGTGTTTTTGGAGCGCATCACACCGCTGTGGAAGAGCCTGAGCTTCACCTGGAAGGTGACGATGCGCAACCTTTTCCGCTACCAAAAGCGCTTCTGGATGACGGTCATCGGCATCGGCGGCTGCACGGCGCTGATCGTCACGGGCTTTGGCCTGCACAACTCCATCTTCGATATCCTCGACAAGCAGTTTGACGAGATCACCCGCTACGACGCCAAGGTCGGCCTCGAACGCCACCTCACCGGCGCGCAGCAGCGTGTCCTTGCCGCCTACCTCGACGGGGAGGAGAGCATCGCCTACTGGGACACGAGCTACCAGAGCAGCGTGGACGCGCTGAGCGACGCGCGCACCGTGGAGGGCGTGACAATCTTCACCGCGCGCGACACGCAGGAGCTTTTGCGCTTTGTCGATCTGCGTGAGCGCAAGGGCGGCGCGCAGCTTGCGCTCGAGGACGACGGCGTGGTCATCACCGAAAAGCTCAGCGAGCTTTTGGAGGTGAACGTGGGTGACACGCTGGTCATCGACGGCGCACGGCGCGTGGAGGCGCGCGTGACGGCCATCGCCGAAAACTACATTCAGCACTACATCTTCCTCACCGAGGACTGCTACGCCCGACTCATGCGCGAGAACCCGGAGGACAACATCGTGCTTCTGACCTTCCACGACGGGCAGGAGAGCGCGGCGGAGCGCGTGTCGGTGGAGCTGATGCGCATGGAGAGCGTCACCTCCTACAGCGAGATCGCCGCCCTGCGTGACACCTTTACCGAGAGCATGAACAGCATCGACTATGCCGTGGTCATCATCATCGTGGCCGCTGCGGCGCTGGCCTTCGTCGTGCTCTACAACCTCACCAACATCAACATCACCGAGCGCATGCGCGAGCTTGCCACGCTCAAGGTGCTCGGCTTCTACGACGGCGAGATCTCCGCCTACGTCTACCGCGAGAACATCATCCTCACGGCCTTTGGCATCGTGCTGGGGCTTTGGATGGGGCGGCTGCTGCACGCGTGGATGGTGCTGACGGTGGAGGTGGATTACGCCATGTTCGGCCGCGTTGCCCCGCCGCACGCCTATGTGCTGGCCGCAGCGCTGACGGTGCTTTTCTCCGTGGTAGTCAATGTGGCGGCGCACTATAAGCTCAAAAAGGTGGACATGGTGGAGAGCCTGAAAACCGTGGAGTGAGAGTAGAAAAAAGACAAAAATTTCCGTCTGTCTCTTTCGCGCCGGGGCAGCTTATGGTATAATAACCACTATATTTGCGTACCTGAGACACAATGGTCAGAAGAAAGAGACGGAAAAGAGAGTATGGTCACACAAAAGGACATTGCAGATAAGCTCGGGCTCACCCGCACGACGGTGGCGCGGGCGCTCAGCGGCGGCACGGTCAGCGAGGAGACACGCCTGCGCGTGTGCGAGGAGGCCGAGCGCATGGGCTATGTGCGTAACAGCGCGGCGGCGGGGCTTGCCACCAAGCGCGCCCGCGTGGTGTACGCCTTCATCATCGCTACGGTGGACGAGAGCTACGGCGAGCAGATGACCAACGGCATCCGCGAGGTCTCCCAGCTTTGGAAGAGCTACAGCTTTGAGGTGCGCCCCGTGCGCACGGATATCACCTGTCCCGGCGACCAGTGTGCACACCAACGCATAAGCTTTCTGGAGGTAATCCGGCACGAGCAGGTGGACGGCGTGATCTTCAGCGCGCTGTGCCGTGAAAACCTCGAGCTCGCCGAGCGTGAGTGCGCGCAGCGCGGCATCCCGCTGATGACGCTCGACACCATCTATCCCTGCAAAAAGCTCTGCCATGTGGGGCCCGACTACTTCCGCCTGGGCACCTACTCCGCGGCGTTCATGGCGGGGCTGATGATGCAGCGCGGCCGCATTTTCACCATGAGCTACGACGACGGCTACGAGCTGGGCAGCGAGCGCATGCGCGGCTTTCTCAACAAGCTGAGCACCTATCCCGACATCGAGTGCCGCAACGTCACGCTCGACCGCATGAGCGAGGAGAGCTACACCCCTGCACTTGAGCGCGCCTTCGACGAGTTCGACCCCATCGCGGTGTACGCACCCTACCATGTGGACTATGTGGGGCGGTTTTTAAAGCGCCGCGGGCTGGAGCACAAGGTGATCACCATCAGCAACGGTGTCAACCGCGAGGTGGAGGAGTACCTCTACGACGGCACCGTCAACGGCATCGTCTCCGCGCGGCCCTACTTCCTCGGCGCAGTGGCGGCCAACAACTTCTTCAAGTATTTCTACCGCCCGTCCGAGCTGCTGCGCGGCGAGATCGACGTGGCCTGCGACATCTACATCAAGGAAAACTACAATCGCTACGACCGCTTCTATTAAGCGCGGCCTGACCGGGCTGATTTTTCGGCATTATCGCCAAAAAATCAGCCCGTTTTTTATACCCTCCGCCGAATCTTCGGAAAGGGGGGAGGTTTTGCTTGCATTTTGGGAAAATGCTGATAGTATTATGAATTACGAAGATCGTTATTAGTATTCAAAAATGTTCGCGCGAACATTTTTGGAGAAAAACCGCGTCCGGCGACGGGTCAAAAAGAAGCCGGATTTTTTCAGCGGGGCGATGTTCGCGCGAACATCAGGAAAAAGTTGACTATTCTGCCAAAAATGTAGACTTTTCAGGTGGCTTGACCACACCCGGGCTGAGGAGAAAATGTTTTTTGCGGATGGTGATAGGAAATGCTGTTACGGCAAAACAGAAATCAGGAGAAGAAAGGGCAAGCATATGAAAATTCTGGTAGCGAATCCCAACAGCAGCGAGATCTGCACGGACGTGATCATCCGGTCGGCGCGGCGCAAGGCTGACCCCAACACGGAACTGGTATTCCTTACCAACCCGAAGGGGACGAAGAACATCGACTGCGGCTTTGCCGATTATCAGTCCGTGTGGAGCTTCCAGCGGGCGATCCTCGATAAGGTAGAAGAGATCCACCCCGACGCCGTGGTGCTCGCGGGCTTTGGCAACGTGGGCGTGTTTGCGCTCAAGGAGGTGCTGGAGATCCCCGTGCTGAGCATTTCGGAGGCCACGCAGACCATCGCCTGTCTCATGGGACACAAGTACACCGTGCTCACCATGCTCAAGCAGTTCATCCCCTATCAGGAGGATCTGGTCAGGCTGTATCGCCTGCAGGACAAGTGCGCCTCCGTGCGCGGCATCAGCATGAACGTTGAGCGCGCCTGTGTGGAGCGCGAGGAGACGCTGCGCCAGCTGAAAGAGGAGATCCTCAAGATCGTGGAGCAGGACGGCGCCGAGGTGGTGGTGCTGGGCTGCGCGGCGCTTTGCGGCTATGATGAGGAGCTGCAGGCGCTGGTGGGCCTGCCCGTGCTCGACCCTGTGACCGTGGCGGTGAAGGTGGCGGAGATGTTCGTCAGCACCGGCCTGTGCCACAGCAAAAAGCGCAAGTTTGCTGCCCCGCCGCAGGAGCTTTCCGCCTATTTCTGGGACGGCGAAGAAAACTGAACGTTATTTCAAACAATATAAAATAAGAACGGAGAAAACATCATGAAGATCATAAAAACCATACAGAAGGTTCCCGGCGGCATGATGGTCGTGCCTCTGCTGCTCGGCTGCATCCTCAACACCTTTATCCCACAGGCGCTCAACATCGGCGGCTTCACCTCCGGCATTTTCTCCAGCGCGGGCCAGAAGACCATCGTGGGTCTGTTCCTGTTCATCTCCGGTGCGGGCATCAGCCTCAAGCAGGTAGGCGTGCCTCTGGCTAAGGGCGCGGTGCTAACCGTCACCAAGGTCGGCTCCGGCCTTCTCATCGGCCTGATCATCGGCTGGGTGTTCGGCACCGAGGGCTTTTTGGGCATTACCCCGCTGGCGGCCATGGCTGCGCTTGCCAACTCCAACAGCGTGATGTACGCCATCCTCGCCGGTCAGTTCGGAGACTCCACCGACGTGGGTGCAGTCTCCGTGCTCGGCCTTGACGACGGCCCCTTCTTCACCATGATCGCGCTGGGCGCAGCCGGCATGGCCACCATCCCCTTCATGGACATCGTGGCGGTGATCATCCCCATCCTCGCCGGCCTCATCCTCGGCAACCTCGACGAGGAGATAGCCGACATCTGCGAGAAGGCCACCCCGTTCGTCATTCCCTTCAACGGCTTTATTCTCGGCACGGGCATGAAGCTCAGCGACGTGGCCAAGGCCGGTGTGTCCGGCATCGTGCTGGGCCTGATCTCCCTGATCTGCACGGGCTTTTTGTGCTACGCCGTGTTCAACCTCTGCTTCGGCCGGAAGAAAAAGACCGCCGTTGGTTTCGGCGTGGGCAACACCGCAGGCAACACCGTCATGACGCCCGGTGCCATCGGCGCGTCCGACCCCAAGTGGGCGCCCTATGCTGAGGTCGCCACGGCACAGTGCGCGGCGGCCTGCGTGGTCACGTCGATTCTCTGCCCGCTGATGACCACCTATCTGCACAATCGCATCCAAAAGAAGGAAGCGGCAAAGCAGGCAAAGTAAGCAACGCGTCAAAAAAGCGGCCTGGCCGCTTTTTTGACCGTTTTCAGGAAAAATATCTCATCACTTTTCAATAGGAAGGAACACTTGATCTATGCTTGACTTACTGGTAAAAAACGCCGTCATGGTGTCGCATGAGGGGCGTGTGCACGGAAGCTTTGGTGTGAAGGACGGCAAGGTGGCGCTCATCTGCGGCGCGGACGAGCAGCCGCCGGCGCGCGAGGTGCTCGACGTGGGCGGCAAGTTCGTCATCCCCGGCTGCATCGACGCGCACATCCACTTCCAGGATCCCGGCTTCACCTATCGCGAGGACTTCCCCCACGGCACGGCGGCAGCGGCTGCCGGAGGCGTGACCACGGCGCTTTCCCATCCGCTCAACATCCCGCCTGCGGTCGATCTGGAAAGCTATCAGTTCACCGTGGACGCCTACGCCGGACGCGCCTACGTCGACTACGGTGTGCACGGCGGCGGCACCTCGGACAACATCGATAAGGTCGCCGACCTCTGGACAAAAACCGGTGCAACGTCGATCAAGATGTTCATGTGCTTTTCCGTGGCGGAGTTTCCGTATGTGCGCGATGACGCGCTGGTGCAGATCCTGCGCAAGCTTGCCGCCGTGGACGGTCTTGCCATCATCCACGCCGAGAACAACGAGCTCAACGCTATGGAGGAGGCGCGGCTGAAGGCTGAGGGGCGCACCGACCGCATGTGCCACATCGAATCCCACCCCGCCATGGGCGAGCTGGAATCGGTGAAACGCGTGCTGTACTATCTGGAGCAGACCGGTGCGAGCGCGGTGATCCTGCACACCTGCATGTGCGAGTCGCTGCGCGAGATCCGCGCGGCGCAGCTGCGCGGTGTGAAGGTGTATGCCGAGTGCTGCCCGCACCTGCTCACCTTTGTGGACACTGACATGGAAAAGTACGGCCCCTGGCTTAAATTCACGCCTGTCATGCGCGGAGAGGCCAACCGTCAGGAGCTCTGGCAGCTGCTCAACGCCGGGTACGTCAGCACCCTCGCCTCTGACCACAGCCCCTACACCATCGAGGAAAAGGAGCGCGGACTCGACAATATTTGGGACGCGCCCAACGGCATCCCCGGTACGCAGACCATGCTGCCCGTGCTGCTCAACGGCGTGTCCGAGGGGCGGCTGACGCTCGAGCGGCTGGTGGAGGTGACGAGCTGGAATCCGGCGCACATCTACGGGCTGGACTACCGCAAGGGCAGCCTCTGCGTGGGCAAGGACGCCGACTTCGTGGTGCTCGATATGGAGCTCACGCACACCTTTGCCGCCGAGGAGATGCACACCATCTCCAAGTGGTCGCCCTACGCGGGCATGACCTTCACCGGCTGGCCGGAGATGACCTTCGTGCGCGGCAGGCTGGTGGCAAAGGATCGCCGGATCGTCGGCGAGCTGGGCTACGGAGAGTACATCGCAAGGAGGAAATGAGCGCATGAAGCTTCTCACCTTCTATACCGCGCAGGGATCTCATCTGGGCGTAAAGACCGCGCGCGGCGTGCTCGATGCCACGCTGGCGCTGGGGGTGACGGCGGAGGAATTCGTCGCTGCGCCTGCCGCACGCAGCCGTGTACGCGCGTGGGCGGAGACGCTGGAGGGCGTAGCGCTGGACGAACGCACACTGCGTCTTGCTCCCTGCGTGCCTCGCCCCGGCAAGATCATCGGCGTGGGGCTCAACTACAGGGAGTACATGATCCGGCAGAACGCCGCGCTGCCGGAGTTTCCCTACCTGTTCCCCAAGTTCGGAGAGGCGGCGCGCGGCAGCGGCGCGTGCGTGGCCATTCCCGCCGGGACGCAGCAGGCCGACTTTGAAGCCGAGCTTGCCGTGGTCATCGGTACGCACACGCGCCGCGTGAGCGAGGCGGATGCGCTTTCCCATGTGCTGGGCTATTGCTGCGCCAACGATCTCACGGCGCGCGACTTCCAAAACGCCACGCCCTCATGGATGCCCGGCAAGTGCTGCGACGGCTTCGCCCCGCTGGGGCCGTATCTGGTCACGGCGGACGAGGTGGACAACCCCAACCGTCTGCGCGTGCGCGGCTGGGTCAACGGCGAGCTGCGGCAGGATTTCAACACGGCGGATATGATCCGCCCGGTGTCCTTCCTCATCAGCGGCATCTCGCGCTACTTCTCGCTCGAACCGGGCGATGTCATCCTCACAGGCACCTCCGTCGGGCACATCATGCTCGACCCGGAGGAGACGCGCGTGTGGCTTCGCCCCGGCGATCTGCTGGAGGTGGAGGTGGAGGGGCTTGGCCGCCTGAAAACGCCGCTTACAACGGAATAACGCATGGAAGGCCGTCGACGCAGCTTGCGTCGGCGGTCTTTTTGCGACTGTCAAAAAACGGCTGACGCCGCTTTTTGAGAAGGCTTACAGACCGCCGCAGCGCACTCGCGCCTTGCGCGAGCACGGAAAGCGGGCTGAGAAGAGTTTTTTCCGACGCACAGGCGGCGGAAAAAACGATCAAAACACGTTCGCGTCTGCGGTCGCGAAACTCGGTAAGGCTTTCTTGTGCTGGGAACAGGGTGCTTCCTTTGCGGCGCGTCCTTTGCCTGCTCACAGGAAGCGTGCTTTCAAAAACAAAAAAGCAGAAAACTTGTAAAATACTGCTTGACAAAACAGGAAACTTGTGTTACTATGACGATGATGACAAGAAACATGACAGCTGTTGGCGTTGGCGCAAAGAAACCTGCCGTGTGGCTTCCTTTGCAGCAAAAAAACCGCAAGCCGGAGCTTGCGGTTTTGGATGCCAACTGCACCGTCAGGCGCTATAGAATTTTTTTGAATCGATCAGGTTTTTCATACATACAGCACCTGCCAAATCCGGGTATTTGCAAGACAAGAGAGGAGTGAAAAGAGAAAAGTAAAAATCCCCGTACTTTGTACGAGGATTTTTGGTGGGGGAAGGT
>CAYPLM010000022.1:0-16557 GCA_964411575.1 uncultured Oscillibacter sp.
TTCCGAACACGGAAGTTAAGCTCGCTTCTGCCGACAATACTTGGCTGGAAACGGCCCGGAAAGATAGGTAGCGCCAACACTGAAAAGACGTCCGAAGGGCGTCTTTTTTGCATATTTGATCTGCATGAAACGAATTTTGGAGGTGCACAATGGCTCAATTCACCTGCCGCGAGACGGCGTTGACCGATGCGTTGGCGGAAACGCTCATCGCCTGTTCTGCCGCCTGGGAGGCGGAGAACAGCTGTTTTGGCTATCGTCAAAACGAGCTTGCCGACCTTGCCGGCCGCCGCATTTTCATCGCCGAGGCCGACGGTGCGCTCATCGGTTATCTCTTCGGCTTGGCCGAGCGCACAGAACAGGAAACCTCTGTTGCGCCTGCCGACACGCCGTATTTTGAGGTGGAAGAGCTTTATGTCGTGCCGCGCTGGCGCAGTTGCGGCGTGGGGCGCGAGCTGTTCCATATAGCGGAGGAGGCGGCCCGCGCGGAGGGGCTGCCGCTTTTGATGCTGGGCACCGCCACAAAAAACTGGCGCGCTATTCTTCACTTCTACCTCGACGAGCTGGGCATGGAGTTTTGGAGCGCGCGGCTTTTTAAGCGTCTTGCGCCTGAGAAACGGCCTTGAGAAAAGGGAAAAATGCGATGGCATCTTCTTACTATATGCCCTGTCCGCAGCTCGACCGCTGCAATGAGCTGATCGAGACGTATTTCAAAACGCAGCAGTACGAAAAGTGCTTCGCCGGACACCTTGCGCTGGCGGAAGAGGGCTATCCGCTGGCCGAGTGTCAGGTGGGTTATTTCTATCTTGAAGGGCTGGGCGTGGAGAAAGACACAGAGCGTGCGCTGTTCTGGACGCGCCGTGCCGCCGTGCATGGCGACTGGGACGGGCAGTATAATCTCGCCTGCTTTTATGATGAGGGCACAGTTGTGCCGTGCGACTTCGAGCAGGCGTATTTCTGGTACCGCAAAGCGGCGCGGCAGGGGCACGAGCTTGCGCTGCGGCGCTGCGGCGAGCTTTCTATCATGCTGCAGCCGGAAGCCTACGGCCGCGAGGCGCTGCGCGGGCGCAGCTTTCCGCTTGGGAGTCTGGCTGCGTTCGAGCCGTACAAATATGTGGTCATCTGTTCGCGTTATCAGGGGAAATGGATGCTCTCGCGGCACAAAAAGCGCGACACCTGGGAGACGCAGGGCGGGCACATTGAGCCGGGCGAAACGCCGCTGGCCGCCGCACAGCGCGAACTTTTTGAGGAAAGCGGCGTGCGCGAAGCCGAGCTGCTCCCCGCATGTGACTACTGGGGCTTTGACCCGGAGAGCTGCTCGAGTGGCGTGGTGTTCCTTGCGCGCGTGCACGCGCTGGGGCAGCTGCCTGAGAGTGAGATGCGCGAGGTGCGGCTTTTTGATCAGCTGCCGGACGCGCTGACCTACCCGCTCGCCACGCCGACGTTCTGCCGCGCGGCGTTGCCCCTGTTTGGCGAGGAGAGCGCTTCCTGAGAACAGAAAACGGAATATAGTTGCTGTCATTTCTCGCTTACGAGCACCGTCTGAACTGCTTTTGTTCGGGCGGTGCTGCTATTTTGCCAAGGGAAAATCCACTCTTCCCCTTTCTGCGGTTTTGTGCTATAATAAACTAATCATTGAGCAGGAGGCGGAGAGATGAACATCGGCGGGGTGAAGATCGATTCCAAACTGGCGCTTGCGCCGATGGCGGGCGTGACGGATGCGGCGTTTCGCGAGGTGTGCGTGTCACTGGGCGCGGGGCTGACCTGCACAGAGCTGGTCAGCGCGAAGGCGCTTTGCTATCAGGACAAAAAGAGCCGCACGCTGCTGCGTCCCTTCCCCGGCGAGCACCCCATGCAGGCGCAGATCTTCGGCAGCGACCCGGTGTGCATGGCCGAGGCGGCACAGATCGCCATTGAGGCGAGCGGCGCAGACATCCTCGACATCAACATGGGCTGCCCCGTGGGTAAGGTCGTCAACAACGGTGATGGCTCTGCCCTCATGCGTGACCCGGATAAGGCTGCGCGTATCGTTGCTGCCGTGGTGGCGGCGGTGGATGTGCCGGTGACGGTGAAAATGCGCCGCGGCTGGGACAAGGGCAGCATCAACGCCCCCGAGCTTGCCGAGCTTCTGGAAAGCGCGGGCGCGGCAGCCATCACAATACACGGGCGCACGCGTGTGCAGCTGTACGGCGGGCAGGCCGACTGGACGACCATCCGCGAGGTCAAGCAGCGCGTTTCCGTCCCCGTCATTGCCAACGGCGACGTGTTTGCGGCGGAGGACGCGGTGCGCATCCTTGCCTTCACCGGCGCAGACGCGGCAATGATCGGGCGAGGCTCGTTCGGGAACCCGTGGCTTTTTGCGCAGGCAAAGGCTGCGCTGGCGGGCGAGGACATCCCGCCGCTGCCGCCGCTTGCCGAGCGGTGCGACCTTT
This sequence comes from uncultured Oscillibacter sp., assembly GCA_964411575.1. Classification (GTDB taxonomy): domain Bacteria; phylum Bacillota; class Clostridia; order Oscillospirales; family Oscillospiraceae; genus Hominicoprocola. Next base: position 2,430 of record CAYPLM010000022.1, read on the forward strand.
TGGTGCGTCAGATCGAGCGCAGCGCGCAGTGGCGCGGCGAGAAGGTGGCGCTGCTGGAGGCGCGGAGGCATTACTGCTGGTACCTAAAGGGTGTGCGCTACGCCAATTACTATAAGGAACAGATCAACCACATGGAAACGCTGGATGACCTCCACCGCGTGACGGCGGGGATCAAGCGCGACCTGCGCGACTGAGGATGTCACATGATTGATGAAAGAGAGCTCATCGCCGCTGCAAAGCGCGGTAGCGAGCGCGCCTTCGAGCAGCTGGTGCGGGCGAACGAGAAAAAAGTGTATACCCTGTGCCTACGCATGTGCGGCGACCCGGCCGACGCGGAGGAGGCTGCGCAGGAGGCGTTTCTGGCCGCGTGGAAGGGGCTGCCGTCCTTCCGGGGCGACAGCGCGTTTTCCACCTGGCTGCACCGTCTGGCTGCCAACGCCTGCATCGACCTGTTGCGCCGCACGCGCCGCACACGCGCCGAGCTCTCACTGGACGACGAGCTTGCTGCCGAGCCGGTGGATGATCGCGCCTCGCCCCAGCGTGAGTTGGAGCGCCGCGAGCAGCGCGAGGCGGTGCAGCGCGGCCTTGCCGCCCTGCCTGACGAGCACCGCACAGTGCTGGTGCTGCGCGAAGTGGAACAGCTGAGCTACGCCGAGATCGCCGAGGCCGCGGGGCTTGAGCTGGGCACGGTGAAAAGCCGTATCAGCCGCGCCCGTGCGCAGCTGCGAAATTATTTGCTTTCACAGGGGAACCTTTTTGGCAGGGAACCGTCAAAGGTTACAGAATGTAACCGAAAGGAGGGGAGCAGAACATGAAATGTGAAGATTGCCGCACGCTGCTCTCCGCACTGCTGGACGGCGAGCTGAGCGAGCACGAACGCGCCGCCGTGATGGAGCACCTGAGCGAGTGCGACGAGTGCCGCGCCGTGTTCAACGATTTGTCCGTGTCACACGAGCTGCTTGCCTCGATGGGCGAGGAGGACGTGCCGGAGGGCTTTTCCACGCGCGTGATGCAGCGCGTGCACGCCGTGCGTATGCGCCGCACGCTGCGCCGCGTGTCCGGCCTTGCCGCGTGTCTTGCGCTGACGCTGATCGCAGGCGGACTGTTCCTTTCTTCCGGTCTGGACAAAAGCAGCGCGCCCGGAAGCACAGGGAATTTCGCTGCGCCCAACATGGAGATGGACACCATGGCACCGACGGTGAACGCGACCTACGGCGCCACAGCCAGCGGCGAGGGGCTGCAAAGCAAGCAGGAGACCGCAGACGATGCGCCGGGCGATCCTGCGCCCGGACTCACTGCAACCGACGAGCCGGACGCAACACAGAAGGGAGAAACGGTGCAGCCGGCGGAAACGCCGCAGCCGATGGAAACGCCGCAGCCGGTGTTCCGGTTGGCGGACACGCCTGCAGCGGAGGATTTTCTGGCGCGCAACGCCCTGCCTGACACGCTCAGCGACGGCGGTGCGTGCGTCAGTGTGGACACGCTGCGCGAGCTGCCGGAAGATGTGGAGCTGCTGACAGACGACGTTCTCTCTGAGGATGTTTTGACCAATTGGGACGGCGAGAGCACCGTGCGTGTGGAGCTGGTGCCCGTGACGGAGGAGACAGAGTGAAACGACTTTGGAAAAACGCGCTGGTCGCGGCGCTTCTGATCGCGCTGGATCAGTGGAGCAAGCAGTGGGTCGTGCAGAACCTTGCCCTGCATGAGACGCGGCGCTTTTTGCCCGGCCTTCTCGATTTGACGTATACGCGCAATTTCGGCGCGGCGTGGTCGAGCCTTTGGGGCGCGCGGTGGCTGCTGATCGTCGTCACGGCGGTGGGCATGGGTGCGCTTTTGTGGCTGCTGATGAAGATCGTGCGCCATCCGCTGGGCGTGTGGGCGCTGACGCTGGTGATCGCCGGGGGCATCGGAAATCTCATCGACCGCGTGCGCCTTGGCTATGTGGTCGACATGCTCGACTGCGCGTTCATCGACTTTCCGGTGTTTAACGCCGCCGACTGCTGCGTTGTGATCGGGACGATCCTGGGTGTAATCTACTACTGCTGGATCTACGAGAAGTCAGACGCGAAGAATTGGGAGAAGAGCGATGGAAACGACGCTTCTCACGGCGCATGAGCCGCTTTTGCGGCTTGACGCGTATCTTGCCGCGCAGGTGGACGGGCTCACGCGCGCACGGGCGGCAATGCTGATTGAGCGCGGCGCGGTGACGGTGAATGGGCGAGCTGCAAGCAAGAGCACGAAGCTCACCGGCGGCGAGCAGATCGCCGTGGAGCTGCCCGAACCGGAGCCGGTGGAGGCTGTGGCGCAGGACATCCCGCTTGACGTGGTGTACGAGGACGCAGACGTGATCGTGGTCAACAAGCCCAGCGGGCTGGTGGTGCACCCCGCGCCGGGGCACCCGGACGGCACGCTGGTCAACGCGCTGCTCTACCACTGCGGCGCGTCGCTCTCGGGCATCGGCGGGGCGCTGCGTCCGGGCATTGTACACCGCATCGACCGCGACACGAGCGGCCTGATCATTGCCGCGAAAAACGACCTTGCTCATCAGGTGCTTGCCGCGCAGCTGGCCGACCACACGCTCGCGCGCACCTACGAGTGCATCGTGGTGGGCAACTTGCGCGAGGACGGCGGCACGGTGGATGCGCCCATCGCGCGCTGTCCCGGAGACCGCAAGCGCATGGCCGTCGTCCCCGGCGGGCGGAACGCCGTGACGCACTGGGAGGTGCTTGCGCGCTATCCGGGCTATACGCATGTGCGCTGCCGTCTGGAGACCGGACGCACGCACCAGATCCGCGTGCACATGGCCTACCTTGGCCACCCGATCCTGGGCGACACGGTGTACGGCGCGAAAAAGCCCGTGCCCGGTCTCACGGGGCAATGCCTGCACGCGGTGGGGCTGCGCTTTCTGCATCCACGCACGGGAGCGGCGGTGGAGCTCTCCTGCCCCCTGCCGGAGGAATTCGTGCGCATGCTGCGCGTGCTCGACAGGTAAAAGAGGATAAGAAGCTGCCCCCTGTTTACAGGGGGCAGCCCTTTTTTGTAAGGAAGAGTATTTTGCGGCGCGATTCCTCACAGGATGAGCAGAAGACCCAGCGCGAGGAGCACCTCCTCGTCGGCATCCTCGCGCCAGAGAAAAAGGATGAGCAGCACGAGCAGAAGGTCGGACGAGTCGAAGCGCTCTGAAAGGCCGCCGAGGTGCAGCCGCTCCAAAAGCCGCTCGAGCGTGCCGCCCTCTTCCGGCGACGGTGCTGCCGGGGTACTTTCCTCACGCAAGGGGGTGTATTCGCCCGTGTCACTGCGCAGGTAGCGGTTATACATCTCCCGCCTCCTCTCCGTCAGAGAGAAGCGCCCTGCCAAGGCTCAGCATGCGCGCAAGCTGCACGGCGCGCCCCACCTTGCCCCGCCGCTCCTCACGCAGAAACGGGCGCAGGGCGTACAGCAGCGCTGCCGCCTCGCCGCTCTCGGGGCGGGCGGAGCGTTCCAGCGCGGGCAGAAGGCGGCGCAGCGCCTCGCCGTCTGCCTCGCCGCCCAGCAGCGCTGAAAGCGGGGAGCGCGGCTCCTCCTGCGGCGCGGCAGCGGGGGCGGCCTCTGCCGCGTCGTGCCGTCCGGAGAGCTTTTGCGCCAGCTCCAGCACCTGGCTCATGCCGTCCGGGTCGGACAGCAGCGCATTCAGTTTGTCCTCCAGCTCGCTCACGCCGCTGCCCTCCCTCTGCGCTTACTGCTTTGCTGCCGCCGCGCTCAGCCGTTCGGCCAGCGCCTTGCCCTGCGGGGTTTTGAGCACGCCGCCGAGCATGGCGGCAAGCTCTGCGGTGCTGCCGTGCGCGGCATTCTGCGCCGCGCGCTCCAATGATGCGCCGCCGTCCTGCGCGGTCAGAAGGTGCAGCAGTGCTTTGCCGTCGGACGATTGCAGCAGTGCGACCGCAGCGTTCGGGTCGGCGCGCAGGCGGTCGATCATGGCAAGTGTTTTGGCGTCCATCAAACGTCCTCCTTTTTCTGAACTCATAGCAGTATATGTGCTGGGGACAAAAAAAGTGCCCGTCTTACCATAAGACGGACACTTGTGCTTTTTGTTATCTGCGTCTTCCGCGGTAGCCGCTCGAGCCTCTGCGCCTTCTGCCGTAGCGCCGGGAGCGCAGCGAGAGCGTGAGCGCGAGGATCAGCACGATCAGCAGCACCAGCCCCAGCGCCGCGAGCTTGACCCACGTCTGCGAGAGGAATGCCAGCGCGTCGCGCTTGGCCACCAGAAGCCGCGAGGCCGACACGTCGTTCACCGCCAGCAGCGCTGTGGAGCCAATCACCTCGCCGTTGTAGAGCAGCGTCAGCTCGCCCAGCTCGTCGCCCCTGGCCACGGGCGCTTCCACGTTTTCCTTCAGCGTGACGCTGCGCTCGATCTCCTCGGGCTTGAGGTCGATGGGCATCATGCGCTCGATCGATTCCTTTGGCTGCACCACCACGCTGCTCGCCTCGCTGGAAAGAGACACGGGCACCTCACAGATCAGCTCATCGGTGGAGAGCACCTCGGTCTTTTCAAAGCTGTCAAAGCCCCAGTCGAACAGGCGGTTCGTCTCGGCGAAGCTGTAGGTGAACCAGTAGCCGCCGTCCTCCTCGAGCCAGACGCGCTCAGTGTTGAGCACCACACTGATGAGCGTGCGGCTGCCGCGCACGGCTGAGGAGACCAGACAGTGCCCCGCCTCAGGCGTGGAGCCGGTCTTGATGCCGCGCACCTCGGGATTGTAGTAGGTGCGCCAGGGCACGATGAGGTAGTTGGTGGAGCTGAGAGCGCGCACGTCGGACTTGTTGGTGGCGGGGATCTCAATGGAGCTGGCCGTGCAAATCTCCATGAAAAGATCGTGGCGCATCGCCTCGGCGGCGATGAGGTAGATGTCGTAGGCGGTGGTGTAGTGGCGGGCGTCGTGCAGGCCGTGCGGGTTTACATAATGCGTATTCTCGCAGCCCAGCTGCGCGGCGCGCGCGTTCATCTTCTCCACGAACTGTGCGATGTTGCCCTCGCCGCACAGCGCCTCGGCCAGAATATTGGCCGCCTCGTTGGCCGACACGACCAGAAGGCACTGCAAAAGCTGGCGCACCGTCAGCTCCTCGCCCACCTTGATGCCTGCGCTGCTGCCGCCGCTTACCATGTCGGCAAAAGCGCTTTCCGACGCGGTGATCACCTGATCCTCGCGCAGCGTGCCCGCGTCGATGGCCTCGCAGATCAAAAGCGCGGTCATCACCTTGGTGATGCTGGCGGGATACATCTCCTTGTGGGCATTTTGCTGATAGAGGATCTCACCCGTGTTGGCCTCCACCAGCAGCGCCGCGCCGGCCTGCACGCTCATCTCCTCGATGGCGGCGGCGGGAGAGGCCAGCCCGGCAAGCAGGCACAGCGTGAAAAGAAATGCAAAAATTCTGCGTTTTGTCATGGAAAAGCACCTCGCTGTGTGATACAATACAAAATAGGATCGTGGCCGCATGAGGGCGGCTCGACAGATTTCGACCTTAGTATAACAGAAATACGGAGGGAGTGCAACCATGCAGCGCAAAGAAAAGTTTACCGCCGCGCACGGGGCGATGCTTGCACTCACACTGACCTTTCTGGCCGTATCGGCGCTGTACGCCATGCAGACGCTCACCGGGCCAGACGACGGCCAGACTTACCGCATTGAAACCGCGCAGGGCGGCAGTCAGCCCGAGGTGCCGCCGGAGCGCGTGCTCATCAACATCAACACAGCCACGGCGGACGAGCTGACGGGGCTGAGCGGCATCGGGCCGGTGCTGGCGCAGGCCATCGTGGACGAGCGCGAGGAAAACGGCCCCTTTGCCACGCTGGACGATCTGCTGCGCGTAAACGGCATCGGTGATGCCAAGCTCGAGGGGCTGCGCAGCGAGGCATGCACCGGAACGGAAGAGGAGGAAGCATGAAAATTCTTGTGGTAGACGACGAGCAGCTGCTTGTCAAGGGCATCAAATTCAATCTGGAAAACGAAGGCTATCAGGTGGAAACCGCGGGCGACGGCAAAGCGGCCGTGGAGCTGGCGCGCAAGGGCGGGCTGGATCTGATCGTGCTGGATCTGATGATGCCGGAGATGGACGGGATGACCGCCTGCATGAAGATCCGCGAGTTTTCCAACGTGCCGGTGATCATGCTCACCGCGCGCAGCGAGGACGCTGACAAGATCATGGGCTTTGCCTGCGGGGCGGACGACTATCTGACAAAGCCCTTCAATATTCTCGAGCTCAAAGCGCGCATCCGTGCGCTGCTGCGTCGGGCGGGCAGCGCGGCGCAGCGGGAGGAGGACGACGGGCTGCTGCGTGCGGGCGGCGTGACGCTTGACCCTTCGGCGCGTGTGGCGCTGCGCGGCGGCACGGTGGTGGAGCTGACGGCCAAGGAGTATGACCTGATCGAGCTGCTGGTGAAAAATCCCCGGCGCGTCTACTCGCGCGAGAGCCTGATGGACCTTGTCTGGGGCTACACCTACGCCGGAGACTATCGCACGGTGGATGTGCACATCCGCAGGCTGCGCGAAAAGCTGGAGGAAAACCCCGCCGAGCCCGAGCGCATCATGACCAAATGGGGCGTGGGATATTATCTCAAGGGGTAAAGTGAAACATGCGAAGAGAGGGGGCGCGGAATGAAGCGCTTCAGCCTGCAGGCCAAGTTCAGTCTGGGCTATATCGCGGTGCTGCTGGTGGTGCTGGTGTTTATGAACACTTACCCCATCGTGCAGTCCGAGCAGATGATCTTCAACTCCAAGCGCGCCTCGCTTTCCGGCAGCGTGTCGGTGCTCACGGGCGCGCTGGCGGGGCTTGAAACGCTCACGGAGGAAAACGTGGCCTCCGCCATGACGCTGGTGGAGGAGATGGGCGTGTCGCGCATCCTTGTCACCGACGCCTACGGCTGCGTGCTCTACGACTCGCGCGAGACCGACAGCGCCGTGGGGCGCTGCTGCCTGTACACCGAGCTGGTGCAGGCGCTGCGCGGGTATGACAGCAGCTACACCGGCTATGCCCAGCAGGCGTTTCACAGCCGCGCGGCCTCGCCGGTGCTTTACCGCAACAGTATCATCGGCGCGGTGTACGCCTACGAGTACGACGCCGAGCAGGCGGCGCTGCTGCTGAGTCTGCAAAAAAACCTCCTCACGCTCTCCTGCGGCGCGTTCGCCTTCGCGCTTTTGATGAGCACGCTGATCGCGCGGGCGCTGGCGCGGCGCTTCGCGCTCCTGTCCGACGCCATTCGCGGCATCCGCGAGGGGGACTACAACCAGCGCGCGCAGATCGGCGGGCGCGACGAGCTGACCGAGATCGCCACCGAATTCAACTCCCTTGCCGACCGTCTGCAAAAGACCGAGACGGTGCGCCGCCGCTTTGTCTCCGACGCCTCGCACGAGCTGAAAACGCCGCTGGCCGGCATCCGTCTGCTCTCCGACTCCATTTTGCAGACCGAGCAGATGGACAGAGCCACCGTGCGCGAATTTGTCGGCGACATCGGGCAGGAGGCCGACCGCCTCACCCGCATCAGCGAAAATCTGCTGCGCCTGACGCGCCTGGACAGCGAGGCGCTTGCCCCGGCACACCCTGTAGCCGTGGCACCAGTGCTTGAGCGCGTGGTGCGCATGCTGCGCCTGGTCGCGCAGGAGCGCGGCGTAACGCTGATACAGAACGTGCGCGCGAACGCCGTGGCCGCCGCCGACGAGGACGACCTGCACCAGATTCTCTATAACCTCACCGAAAACGCCATCAAGTACAACCGCTCCGGCGGCTTTGTATGCGTCACGCTTGACACGCAGGGCGGCGACTGCCTTATCACCGTGGAGGATAACGGCATCGGCATCCCCGCAGAGGACATGCCCCGCATTTTCGACCGCTTTTACCGCGTGGACAAAATGCGCTCGCGGGCGGCGGGCGGCACGGGGCTCGGCCTTTCCATTGTGGCCGACACGGTCAGGCGGCGCGGAGGAAGCATTGCTGTCGGTGCACGCGAGGGCGGCGGAAGCTGCTTTACGGTGCGTTTGCCGCTGTGCACGGAGGAGGGAGAAAGCCATGCGTCATAAACTCTATGCGCTGCTTGCGGCGCTGATGCTTGCCCTGCTGTGCGCCTGTGCGCCGCAGCAGACGGCAGAACCCGAAAACGCCTACACGATCTATTGTCCCGCCGCCGTGATGGAGGATGTGGCAGGGGGCGACGCGGTGGTGGCCTGTCAGGTGATCCTCGAGGGCGGCAGCGAGATGACGCGTCAGGAGCTGGCCGAGGCACTGGTTCGCGCGCTGCTCGACCCGCCCGCCGGAGAGAATGTGACCAGCCCGCTGCCTGTGGGTACGCAGCTCAACTCGCTCACGCTCTCCTCCCGCCGCGCGCGGGTGGATCTTTCCGGCGGCTACGGCAGTCTTTCGCGCATCGGCCTGACGCTTGCCGACTGCTGCCTTGCTCTCACGCTTACCCAGCTTGACGGGGTGGACGCCGTGCTCATCACCGAGCAGGGGCGCCAGCTGCCCTATCACGCCCAGGCCGTCACCGCCGCAGACGCACTGCTCGGCAGTCTTGAAAACCCGCTGCGCACCTTCACGGCGTACCTCTGGTACACGGAGCGCGATACGCACATCCTGTGCGCCGAGCGGCAGACGATGCTGCTGCGCGAGGGCGATACGCGGCTGGATGTACTGCTGGAGACGCTGCTGCTTGGCCCCGAGCTTGAAACGCTCGTCTCGCCCTTCCCCGAAGGCTTCCGCTACCTCAGCGCGCGGGCGGAGGAGGGCGTGTGCTATCTTAACCTGCCAGCCGATGTCCCCCTGCCCGAAACGGAGGAGGCGCAGCGCGTGATGCTCGAGGCGCTGGTGCGCTCGCTGTGCTCGCTTGACAGCGTGGACGCGGTGCAACTGGTGCTCGACGGGGAGAGCGCCGAGCGGCTCGGCCTTGTGGAGATCGGCGCGCCGCTTACGGTGCAGGACGATGCCGCCGTGCAGCCGGAGGGGCAGAGCGCTTCGTGAAAATCAACAAAAAAGAGGTCTGACGCGGCGGTCAGACTTCTTTTTTCTCGTGTATCTTAACGAAAAGTTAACGCGACGCATAAAAAAACTTGAACTGCTGCTGCAATTATGTTAAATTAGCATTAAGATTTCGCTAAGAAAACAGAAAGGAGCGACAGAAATGAACGGACCGACGATCTTCTTCCTCGTCGCGGCAGTCGTTGTCGTGGTGGCCTGGGTGGTATTCAACGTCAAGAAAAAGTGATTGCCCCGCCCGATATCCCGCAGCCAAATCGAAAGCTTCTCTCTGTCTAACGGAGAGAAGCTTTTTTCTGTAGGTGCATATCATCGCGCGAAGGCAGCGCGTGAAGATTTTTTCCCTTTCCCTTGAAAAGCGTGCGGTGGAATGGTATCATGAAGGGGAAAAGAACGAAAAAGCGGGGGGAAGGGATTGCCTTGAAGCAGCAAAACAGGCTGCGCCTTGTGCGCGGGAAAAGAAAACCCTGCGCGCAGCGCTCCCCCGTGCGGCCGGGTGCGGTGCGATGAGGACGCTTGCGTGCTTTGCAGCGGCGTTTGCGGCGGCATGCGCGGCGGGTGTGTATGTGCCCGGCTGGGGCTGGCTGGCGGAGGCGGCGCTGTGCTGCGCGGCGGCAGGGCTGCTGGGCCTTGCGCTACGCGGGAACGCGCGCTGGCGCGTGTTGCTGGCGGCGGCAGGGCTTGCGCTGGGGCTGCTGCGCTGTGCGGCGCAGGAGGAGTATGTCCTGCGCCCGGCGGAGGCGCTGGCGGGCACGACGGGCACCTTCGTGCTGGAGGTGTACGACTACCCCACGCAGACGAAATACGGCGGCGCGCGCATCGAGGTGCGCGTGCTTGACCGCGGCCTTGCGGGGCGCGCGGTGTACTACGGCGGCGAAGCGCTGCTTGCCTGCGCGCCGGGCGACACGATCGCCGCGCAGGCGCTGTGCCGCAGCGCGGCGCAGCTGGGCGATGAGGCGGACGCGGCCTCGTCCTCCTTCCTCTCCAAGGGCATCTATCTTCTGCTCTACAACCGGGGTTCAGAGACGGTGCAGCCGGGGGACGTGCCGCTGCGCTATCTTCCCATGCGCCTTGCCCGCAGAATGGGTGACACGCTAAGCACCATTCTGCCTGCACGCGAGGCGGGCTTTTTCCGTGCGCTGCTGCTCGGCGATAAGAGCGGCCTGACCGACGCGGACAGAAGTGACCTCAGCGAGGCGGGGCTTTACCACATCACGGCGGTCTCCGGTCTGCACTGCGGCTTTCTTCTCACGCTGCTCACGGCGCTCATTGGACAAAGCCGCCGCCGGATGCTCTCTGCCGTGGGCATCCCCGTGCTGCTCTTTTACGCGCTGCTTGCGGGCGCAACGCCGAGCGTGCTGCGCGCCTGCTGTATGCTGAGCATGCAGCTCGTGGCGCCGCTTTTCGGCAGGGAGAATGACGCGCCCACGTCCATGTCGCTCGCGCTGCTGCTGATCCTGCTTTTCAATCCGCTGGCCATTGCCAGCATCAGCTTGCAGCTCTCGTTTTCGGCCATGGCGGGCATGCTGTGGCTGACCGACCGGCTGACAAAGCACATCCGCACGCAAAACCACGCTCTGCGCTTTGTGCTCACCTCACTTGCTGCCACGGCGGGCGCACTGGTGTTCAGTGCGCCGCTGAGCGCATACTACTTTAAGCTTTTCGTTCTGGTCGTGCCGGTGACGAGCCTGATGTGCCTGTGGGCGGCGAGCCTTGCGTTCATGCTGATGCTGCCGCTGTGCGTGCTGAGCATGCTGCTGCCCGCGCTGGGGGCGCTGGCCGTCGTGCCGCTGCTGGTGGCGCGCTATATCCTCTGGGCGGCGCACACCTTTGCCGCGCTTCCCTACCACGCGGTGTACTTCACCAACGCCGCCATGGTCTACTGGTTCGTGTACGTCTACGCACTGCTGGGCTGCTGCCTTCTGGGGAAGAAGCGGGGGCTGTGGCTTGCCGCGCTTACGCTGAGCGGGGCGTCGCTGGTGCTGACGCTGTGGCTCGGCACGCTGACGTTCCGACAGGGGCTGATGCAGACGATGGTGCTGGACGTGGGGCAGGGGCAGAGTGTCCTTTTGAGCTCTCGGGGCGAAACGGCGCTCGTGGACTGCGGCAGCAGCAACAGCTGGTACGCTGCGGGCGACGAGGCGGCGGACTATTTGCTCTCCTGCGGCGTGCGGCGGCTTGACCGCGTGGTGCTCACCCACTATCACAGTGACCACGCCAACGGCCTTGCGCTGCTGCTTGCACGCGTGAAGGTGGACGAGCTGCTTCTGCCCGACATCCCCGATGAGGACGGCGGGCGCAGCGAGGTGCTTTTGCTGGCCGCGCAGTACGGCGTGCCCGTCACGCTGGTTACGCAGCCGCAGACGCTTGCGCTGGGCGGCGCGCAGCTCACGCTTTACCCACCGGTGGGCGCGGGCAGCGCGAATGAGCGGGGGCTCAGCATCCTGGCTGCCGCCGGGGACTTTGAGCTTCTGATCACCGGCGACATGGACAGCGCCACCGAACGCCGTCTCATCGAGGAGTATGCGTTGCCGGATATCGAGGTGCTGGTGGTGGGGCACCACGGCTCGAAGGGCTCGAGCAGCCGCGAGCTTCTCGAGGCCGTCACGCCCGAGGTGGGCGTGATCAGCGTGGGACAAAACAGCTACGGCCACCCGACCAACGAGGCGATGTGGCGGCTGGACGAGGCAGAGGTTGACATTTACCGCACGGATCACAGCGGAAGCGTGCGGATCGTTGTAGGATAAAGGAGAACACCATGGCAGAAAAGGGCTATCAGAAGATCAAGGCTGACCTTGCGGCGAATGCCCCGGCGGGCGTGTATATTTTTTACGGCGAGGAGACATATCTGCGCGAGCACTATCTGCGTCAGCTGCAAAAGGCACTCATCCCCGCAGGCTTTGAGGAGTTCAACCTGCACCGGCTGAGCGGAAAGGGGCTTTCCATGCAGGAGCTGACCGAGGCAGTGGAAGCCATGCCGATGATGACCGAGCACACGCTGCTCATCGTTACTGACTGCGACCTTTATAAGCTCCCCGAGGAGCAGCGCACGGCGCTCATCGCGCTGCTGTCCGACTGGCCGGAGTACTGCTGCTGCGTGTTCGTGTACGACCTTGTAGAGTACAAGCCAAACAAGACGTATAAAAAGCTGTATGCCGCACTCTCCGCACGCGCCAGCGAGATCAAATTTGAAACGCAGAGCAAAAACGACCTCATCCACTGGATCATGCGCCGCTTCCGCGCCCTTGGCCACGAGATCGACGCGCAGACCGCCGAGCACCTGATCTTCACCTGCGGGTCGCTGATGACCGGGCTTGTGCCTGAGATCGAGAAGATCGGCGCCTATGCGCGGGGCAAGGCCGTCACGAAGGCGGACATCGACGCCGTGGCCGACCCCATCCTCGACGCGGTGGTCTTTGACCTGACCAACGCCGTCTCCGGCGGAGATTTCAACCGCGCGGCGGAGCTTTTGGGAAAGCTGCTCAAGCAGCAGGAGGAGCCGATCATGCTGCTGTCCGTGCTCTCTAAGGAGCTGCGGCGGCTCTACACCGCGCGCCTTGCGCTCGACTCCGGCAAGGACAAAATGTGGCTGATGCAGCTTTGGGGCATGCGCTCGGACTACCCGGCAAAGCTGCTGCTCACGGCGGCGAAAAAGGTCGACCGTGCGTGGTGCGTGGAGAGCCTCGCCCTCTGCCAGACGCTCGACCGCCGCATGAAGAGCGAAAAGGGAATCGACAGCGAGGGCGAGCTGAAGCTGCTGCTCATGCGTCTTGCCCAGCGGGAGGGGAAGCGATGAAGCCGAAGATCCGGGAAGTCATCGTTGTGGAAGGGCGCTACGACAAAAACGCCCTCGCGCAGGTGGTCGACGCGACGATCGTGGAGCTGGGGGGCTTTTCGTTCTTCAACGACGCGCAGAAGCTCGCGCTGCTGCGCCGCCTGGCCGAAACGCGCGGCATCATCGTCTTTACCGACCCGGACGGCGCGGGATTTGTCCTGCGCAGCCGCATCAAAAGCAGCGTGCAGTGCGGTCGTGTGCTGCACGCCTACGCGCCCGACGTGTATGGGAAGGAAAAGCGCAAGAAAACCGGCGGAAAAGAGGGCAAGCTCGGCGTGGAGGGCATGAAGCCCACGGTGCTGCTTGACGCGCTGCACCGCGCGGGGGCGACCTTTGTGGGCATGGACGCGCAGCCGCGCCATGAGCTGAGCAAGGCCGACCTTTTTGACCTTGGCCTCGTCGGGCCGGGCAGCGCTGCGCGCCGCGCCGCGCTGATCGAAAAGCTGGCGCTGCCTGAACATCTGAGCGCCAATGCGCTTTTGGACGTGCTGTGCGTTCTCACCACCCGCGAGGAGCTGTCAGCGCTCTGCGGCGAGACGCGCCAGCCGTGATATGGGACATAAAGTTTTGTACCATTTTACAGCATAAAAGCCTTGCATTCGCAGCGTGGCTGGATTATAATATGACATTATTTTGCCCGACAAAGAGCGGGCGCGAAGAAAGGAATGAATCAAATGGCTGAGGAAGTCAAGTCTGCCGCCGCTGAGAGCGAAAGCAGAAACTTTATCGACACCTTTATCGAAGAGGACATTGCGGAGGGCGGGCGCTTTCAGGGCCAGACCGTTCACACCCGCTTCCCGCCTGAGCCCAACGGCTATCTGCACATCGGCCACTGCAAGGCGCTGACCATCGACTTTGGCACCGCCGAGCGCTTTGGCGGCCTGTGCAACCTGCGTATGGACGACACCAACCCCACCAAGGAGGACGTCGAGTTTGTCGACGCCATCCAGGAGGACATCCACTGGCTGGGCTTCGACTGGGGCAACCGCTTCTTCTACGGCAGCGACTACTTCGAAAAAGACTACGAGTACGCCGTGGAGCTGATCAAAAAGGGACTGGCCTATGTGTGCGACCTCACGCCCGAGCAGGCGAAGGAGTGCCGCGGCGACATCGGCAAGCCCGCCGTCTCGCCCTACCGTGAGCGCAGCATCGAGGAAAACCTCGACCTGTTCGAGCGCATGAAAAACGGCGAGTTCCCCGAGGGCAGCCGCACCCTGCGCGCCAAGATCGACCTTGCCTCTGGTAACTTCAACATGCGCGATCCGGTGATCTACCGCATCCGCTATATGCACCATC
>CAYPLM010000023.1:0-15768 GCA_964411575.1 uncultured Oscillibacter sp.
GAAGCTCGGTCTCGCCGCCGTTCATCGGCTCGGTGATCAGCTCGGTCGCGCCGCTGATGATCTCCGTCGCCCCGGCAGGGGCGGTGGTGGTGCGGTGCGTGAGCGGCGCGGTAGACTGCGCCGAGGCCGCCTGCTCGGGACGGTACTTCGGGCGCCTGATGAGGAAGATGAGCGCCAGCAGCACCGTAAAGCCGAGCAGCGCAAAACCGCCGTAATAGAGCAGCTCGCCCTGCGTGCGCGGGATTGGGATGGCATTGATAATATTTTCCATGTTTCTGCTCCTCCTTTACAGCCAGCCGTTGCGCCTGAGGTCATCGATGAGATTGCCAAGCTGCTGGTAGTATGTGGTGTCGTCGGACGAGCGCAGCAGCGCCCCGGCCGCTTCGTAGGCGCTGAGCGCGGCAGAATAATCGCGGTCGTTCTGCGCCTTCTGGTTCTCTACGGTGATAAGCAGCATGCCGCGCAGCGCCTGCGGCATGTAGCTTTCGGGGAAGGCGGCGGCGTAGCGGTCGAGCGCATCGGAGGCAAGGTCGTAGCTCTCCATCTCGTAATAGATGGTGTAGAGGTTGGTGTAGAGATAGTCGCGCGAAATGCCCAGCTCGATGACGCGGTTGAAGCAGTCCGCCGCGCGCTGGAGGTATTCCGCCGGGGCAGTGGTGTCGGTGTGGTACGCCTCGAAGTACGCCAGCGCCAGCATCTCCCACAGCACGGTGTCGTAGCGCATGCCGTCCTGCACGATCGCGCCGGAGAGCAGCTCCACCGCGCGCGTGGCGGGCGTTGCGATGGGCGAGGTGCCCACGCGCGCCAGCGCGGCGCAGTCGCGGTACAGATCGCCCAGCGACACATAGCACCGGCGCGTAAGCGCGGCGCTTTCGGTGCTCTCCATGGCGGAGAGGAAGGCCGCCTCTGCCTCAAGATACTGCTCCTGCGCAAGGCTCACCTCGCCGCGGACGTACTGCGCAAGGTCGTCCGCCGCGCCGGAGGCCACCAGCTTTTCAAGCGCCGCCTGCGCCCCGGCCACGTCGCCCAGACGCCCCAGACACACGGCGTAGTCGCGCAGATGGTCGGCGGAAAGGTCGCTGTCGAGGGCGAAGCCCTCCGCCGCACTCTTGTAGTCGCCCAGCTCAAACTGTGCCGAGGCCATGGATAGGCGCGTCTGCACGTCCATGCCGTGCGCGGCAATGGCAGCGGTGCCGCAGTCGATACACGATTGCCACTGCCCGTCGCCGTAGAGCAGATAGGTTTGCAGACGGTCGGGCTCGATGCGGTCGGGGAAGAGGGCGCGCGCCTCGCCCAGCAGCGGCTCGGCCTGCTCGTAGGGCGTGTTCTGTGCCTGCGTGAGAAGGTCGACAAAGCGGTTTTCCTTCTCCACGCCCATCAGCTGCCGCCCGGTGACGATCATCGCCGCAGAGGCCGCCAGCAGCACCACGATCGTCAGTGCGCGGATGCGCTTGACCGTGCGGTACTTCTGGTAGGCTTTGTCAAATTTGTAGATGTGGTCAAGGTCGTTCAAAAGCTCGTCTACGCTCTGGTAGCGGTCGGCGGGCTCGGGACGGACGCACTTGTTGAGAATGTACTCGATACCGCGCGAAAGCGTGGGGTTGAGCTGCCGTGCAGGGACAAACTCATACGGCGGCTCGTAGGGGCTTTTGCCCGTGAGCGCATGGTACATTGTCACACCCAGCGCGTAGATATCCGTGCGCGCGTCGGTCTGCGCCGTGCCGAACTGCTCGGGCGCGGCATAGCCGCGCGTACCGATGTAGGTGGTATCGGCGTTGGACTCCTGCTTGTACTCGCGCGCGATGCCAAAGTCGATGATCTTGAGCGTGCCATCGGGCTGGATCATCACGTTGGCAGGCTTCATGTCGCGGTAGATGATGGGGTGGGGCGTCTGGCCGTGCAGATAGTGGAACGCGCCGCACAGGTCGCGCAGCCACTGCAGCCCCGTTTTCTCGTCGATGTAGCCCACCTCGCGCAGCTTATGCTCCAGCGTGACGCCCTCGACATAGTCCTCGACGATGTAGATATGCTCGTCGTCCTCGAAGATGTCGACGATGCGCGGCAGCATGGGGTGCTGCAAGCGCTTGAGGATGTTGGACTCCGCCAGAAAGTCGAAGCGCGCACCCTGCTGCTTGGCCACCTGCTTCACTGCCCAGCGCGTATGCAGACGCTTATGCTCGGCCAGATACACCGTGGACATACCGCCCCTGCCGATGACGGATTTGATCTCGTAGGTTTCGTTAAAGGTTGTCATAGCTTATTCCATCCTTTTTGGGATTCACTTTATCGCGCAGGAAAACGCAAGGGTCAGCAGCGTGCCCAGCAGCAGCGGCACGGAAAAGGGCAGCTCGCGCTCGCTGCCCGGCGCGGCCTCGTACACGGCGAAGCTGCGGCGCAGGACGAGCGAACGGAAGTAGTCGCGCAGGCGCACGGCGCGCTCACGCAGCGCCCGCTTCTTCAGCAGCACGAAAACGCCCAGCACCGTGCCGCACATCAGCGCCCAGCAAAAGCTCAGAAGAAGCCTCCGCCAGCCCAGAAACGCGCCCATGGCGCATAGCAGCTTGCTGTCACCCGCGCGGAACACGCCCAGAAGCCACAGCACAAAGCCCACCGCAAAGCCGCAGACGAGCCCTGCGCCGGAAAACCACAGCCCTGTAAGACCGCCGCACGCGCCCAGCGCCAGCCCCACGGCGGCCATGGGCACGGTGAGGCGGTTTGGCAGCTTGCCCGTGCGGACGTCCGTCACAGCGGCAAGCGTCAGGCCGAAAAACAGCACCACAAGGCGCAGCGTTGTCAGCTTCAAGCGCGTTTCCCCCTGTTCAGCCGCACGAGCACAGCGGTGAGGTTGTCCTCCGCCGTACCGGCGCAGATGGCGCGCTGCGCGCCGTCGAGCAGTGTCTGTGCGCTCTCGCCGTGGGCAAAGCCTGAAAACATCCCGTCTGCCATCTCGGCATAAAAGCCGTCGCTGCACAGCAGCAGCCCCTCGCCGAAGTCCAGCCGCCCGGCGCTGCGGTCGAGCGTGAAGTGCTCCGTCACGCCCAGCGTGCTGATGAGCACATGGCGCATGGGGTGCACGGCGGCCTCCTCCGCGCTCAGTCGCCCGGCGTCCAGCTCCTGCTGGCACCATGTCTGGTCGCGCGTAAGCTGCTCAGGCGCGCCGTCAGAGAGCTTGTAGCAGCGGCTGTCGCCCACCTGCATCAGCAGAAATTCGCGGCGGTAGAGGAAGGCAAGCGTCAGCGTGGTGCCCGAGCGGCCGCGCCCCTCGTCCCCACCGGTGAACAGCGCCCAGTTGATCTGGTCGATCGCCACGGCGAGGCTGCTTTCCAGTGAACGCCAAGCCAGCCCCTCGGCCAAAAGGCCGGGGAGCTGCTCGTTCCACCAGGTATTGAGGGTTTTTACGGCCAGAAGGCTCGCCTCCTCGCCTCGGGCGAGGCCGCCCATGCCGTCAGCCACGGCCAGCAGCATCAGCTCGCTGCCGCCGAGGCTGCCGCGCCGGATGAGAAGGCTGTCCTGATTGACGGCGCGCACATTGCCAGCGTCCGTCACAAAGCCAGTTTCGTAATGGTATGCCTCTCTCATGCCGCTCAGACCCCGAGATCCAGGATCAGCCGGATGTTACCCAGGCGCAGCTCGGCACCGTTTTCCAGCGGGTAGGGTGTGTAGGCGGCCAGCATGGCGCCGTTGAGATAGGTGTGGTTGGAGGAGTTTTCGTCGCGCACATACAGCACGCCGTCCTCCTGCAAAATGGTGACATGGTGACGCGAGACCTTGCTGCTGCTGATCAGGTAGCTGCAGCCCACGCGTCCGATGGTAAAGGGGAAACTGTTGAGGCGGATAGTGTGCCCATCGCCGCGCAGCACGCTCTCCTGCGCGCCGTTCTCGTCGATGAACTCGGTCTTGCCGCGTGCGGTGCTTTCAAACGACACCGTACCGTGCCACTGCTCACCGGGGGCCACAGGCGCGGGCGCGGCGAGCCTGACGGGCGGAACGGCGGAACGCTGCGCCTCGGGCACCGAAACGCCGCCGGCGATGACATGCGCCTCCTCGTCGAGCGTGAGCTTCTGCTCCTTCTTGCCGCCAAAGAGGGCGAACTTTCTGTGCTCTTCCTTCTTTTCCTTACTTTTCTTCTCCACGGGCACGGCACCGCCGGGGATATTCAAACCGCCGGGCGCACTGCCGGGAATGCTTACGCCGCCGGGCGCGGGCGCGCTGCCAGGGATGTTGACGCCGGGGATGCTCACACCGGCAGCTGGTGCGGCGCTTTCGTTCTCCTTCTTCTTGCCGGAGCCGAACGACGGGATGGAGAACTTTTTCTTTTCCTCCACGGGCGCGGCGGACGGCTCAGCCGGGGCGGGCGCGGGCGCAGGAGTCGGAGCAGGACGGGGCGAGGGAACGATGGGGGCGCGCTGAGGCTCACTGCGGCGCGCGGGCTCTGCGGTGGGCGAACCGTCGGCAAGCTTTTTCACCTGCTCGGCAAACTCGCTCAGGCGGAACTCGGTACGCATCAGGTACGCCAGCAGCGGGGCAAAGGCGGCCTGCATGCGCGCGTCGGCGGCACAATCGCCCAGAATGTCCATGAACAGGCGGCGCAGCGCAGCGCTGCTGTCAGGCGCGTCGCTCTCGAGCGGAACAAGGGCGAGGCTCACGCGCATGTGCTCATCGACAAAGATATAGTCGCGCTCGAGCACGCACTGCCCCGCGCGCAGGAAATACTCATTGAGCCCCTGCAGCGCGCGCACGAGGTTTTGCAGCAACAGCAAAACGGCCTTGCGGTTGCCCTGCTCGCTCATCAGCACGCCGCTGAGGCGGCGCTGCCCCGTGATGTCAAACCACAGCTGCGTCTGTCCGTCAGCAAACTGCCGGTGCAGCGACAGCAGCCCCGCGATATCGTTACGCGTGGCCATTTCAATGCAGAAGTCGATAGGCTCCACGCCGTCCTCCAGCGCGGCCAGCAGATACTGCCGGGGTTCCTTGACTTCAAATCTAAGGCTTTCGATGCCCTGTTTCATACAGCTTTTCCCCCTTATATCTTATAGATGATGGTTTCAAATCAGATCAATGCGGCAAACAGCAGAAACGGTGCCAGTGGCATCTCGCTTTTTACATTTGCCTTTTTGCGCAGCAGCTGCACCACGCTCACCAGCGCCAGCACCAGCAGCGCGCGCAGCAGAAGATACGCCGTGCCCGGAAAACCCGTGATGACGCCGCACACGGTCAGCATCCACACGTCGCCTGCGCCCACGGACTCGCGCCGCAGCAGATGCGGCAGACCCAGCAGCGCCATACCCAGCGCCGCGCCCAGCAGCGCGTCCAGCACGTCGGCAAGCGACAGCGCGCTCAGGCGGCAGAGAAGACACGCCGCGCCGTAAAATGCCACGGCATCCATGGGGATCAGGCGGCGGCGGATATCCGGCACGGACACCGCCAAAAGGAAGCTCGAGAGCGCCAGCAGCTCACACAGCGAGCGCCCCAGTGCGCCGTACAGCCAAATGCCATAAAGGCCGATCGCCGCGCCGTAGCACAACATGCGCACGCGCTGCGCGTGCCAGCGCCCCGGCGTGCGGCTCAGGCGACGGAACAGCGCGCGCCGCGCCAGCCCGCCCTGCGCAAAAAACACGGCGACCGCGCCGCTCAGTGCACCCAGCAGCGCGCCGAAAAAGTAGGTCAGGATCAACTTGCAGTCCCTCCACGGCTCAGATCACGAGATCTTGCGCAGCCCGTCGTTTGCTCCGCCGATCCACGGGTGCACCACCACCTGCTGGTGGATGACAAACGCATCGGCGCCAAAGACGGCAAAGAACGTGTCGCCGTAGCGGTAGTCTGCGGTGAGCACAAGGTCGTAGTTGTGGCTTGCGTCGACGTAGAAGTTGTATTCGATGTCGCCGCTGATGGCGGTGCGGCTGATCTTCATGTCGTCAAGGTAATTTTCCACCATCACCTTCACCAGAAAACCGCCGCCGAGCTCTGCTCCGCCGGTGAGAAGATAGTTCGCCACGTCCTCTCCTTCGATGTTGGAGAGGGTGCTTTTGAGCTGCTTGGTGGAATCGAGAAACTCGCCGCCCTTGTCGATCATCTCCTGCAGCATGGCAACGGAGAGTTTTTGCTCGAACACCTGCGCCATGGCCTGCGCGCTGGAGGAAAAGTCGTCGATGTCGCCTGCCAGCTGCGTCGCCTTTTGGGAGGTAGCGTCGCTGAGGGCGAGCTTATCCATGCCGAGCGTGAGGTCGATGGCATAGCAATACTGCGCCATGGTGGTGGCGGCGTTGTTCAGCCCGTTCTGCACAGCGAGCTTGACATAGAAAATGTTGAGCAGATTGATCAGAAAGGCCAGCAGAAGGATGTAAAACGGCAGCACGATCGCCGTTTCGATGGTGATCGAGCCTTTTTTGCGCTTCATACGATGCTCTCCCTCCTTTTAGTAGCCCAGAGTGGTGCTCACGGTGAAGTGCATGCGCCCGTCGCTGTAGTTTGCGGGAATGAGCGCGTTGCTCATCAGCAAAAAGCGGATGCTGCCGGTCATCGTGGCGGAAACGTTGATGTACGCGTTGCTCACGCTGAAATTCTCGCGGCCGCCGTAACGCAGGTTGGCCTGAATGAGCTGCTGCAGGCGCTGCACCTTTTTGGTATTGCCGCGGCAGATGAGGAAGATGCGCATGTAGTCAAGGTAGTTCATCTTCAGCGCGGCAGGGTTGGACGAGCCGCTGACGCTGCCGGTGGCGTTGACCACGCCGGAAACCACATACTTCGACACGGCGGAGGTGACCAGCTCGCTGGCCTTTTCCACCAGATCGTCGCTGATACTTTTGGCCTTGTCCTTGATCTTGTCGGCGGTTTTCTTCACGGCCTCGTTGACCTTGGTGATGGCGGCGTCTTCAGCGCTGTCGAACATGCTTTCATACTGCTTGGTGACGTTGGATTCCAGCGTGCCAAGGCCGCTGGTCATCACGTTGGCCGCGCCTTCCAGCTCGGTGCCGGCGGCGTTCGTCTTCATCTGCGCTGTCCAGTCGTCCAGCGTGCTCTGCGCGGCGCTCATGCCGGCATCGGTGCCGGACTTGATGGCCTGAAACGCCTCGTAAATGGCCTTGTTGGCCACGGTCTCCACAGAGGAGGCGAGCGTGTCGATGCCCTCGTTGATCTTGTTGACCACGGCATCGCCGACGAACTCGGCGCACTCCTTGGTGACCTCCTTGATCGCGCCCGAGGCAGAGAAGTACCAGTCCGCGCCCTGCTTGAACACGGCCACCTCTTCACCGTCCATCAAATGCGTCACATCGATCACAGACTCGGCAAGCGCCCAGCCCATCAGAATCACGAAAGCCACAGCGGGGGCGAAGGGGCCGGAGATAGCGGTGGCCAGCGTGTTGGCCTGCGCTACCTTGGCCGAGTCGGTGAGGATGGCGGCGACGTTGAAGGCCGTACGGATGGCGGTGAGCTGTGCGAACACCTCGGCCACGCTAAGCGCCGTGTCAGCCTGTCCGGTGAGCACATACTCAAGCTCGGCCTGCGTGGCAAGATAGGGCTTATAGTAGGTGCTGTCATCGAGCAGCATGCTGTTGCTGTCATTTTTGGCAAGCTCGGAATCCGTGGCGTTGTAGTGCTGGACATAGTTGGGGAAGTACATAATGATGTACTCGTTGATGTAAAGGCTGTCGCGCGCGTCCTCGAGAAAGCCGGCGATCATGTTGACGATGTTCAGCCCGACCTGCAGCAGCTGGCTGGTGTTTTCCTCGCTGTAGTCGTCCTCGATCTCAAACTCCACATCGCTGCCGGTGGCGGCGGTGAAAGCGATGGCGATATCCTCTGCCTTCAGGTCGCGCAGCGTGCCCTTGTCCACCGTTTTCTTTTCGGGGGCGGCGGCGGAGGTGGTTTTCACCGTTGCGGGCTCCTGCTGACGGTAGCCGGAAGCATAGTCAAAGAGCGACTTGAGATCCTCTGCCATCTCGTCGAGCAGCGACTGCGCGTTCTGCGCGTAGAGGTTTGCTCCGTCGAGGACGAATTTCCACATTGTGACATATTGCGACTGCGAGCCCGCCCGGATGTCGCCCATGCGGGTGTCGCGCACCTTGTTGGCGGCGGCATCGAACGCGTCGTGCTTCGCGTCCATGTGGCGCGTGAGATTGGTCAGATACTGCCGTCCCGACACGACGATGTCCAGATTTTTCAGCACCTCGCCGCAGGAGGACTGCGCCAGCTCGATCTCGGGCAGATAGAGCGTCTTTGCGTTTTCATCGTTGGGGTTGGCATCGAGCGCCGCGTCGAGCTTGGCTTGCAGCTTGCCGATATAGACCTGGTAGTCCGAGTTGAGCTGCTCCACCTCGCTGCGGATGCTGTTGGCCGCGTTATAAAGCGCAGTGGCATTGTTGGAGATTTTCCGGAACTTGCCAAGCAGCTCGTCGCGCACGGCGTCGTAGTCGGCGCGCAGCTGCTCCACGGCGGCCTGCGTGCGCTCCTCGCGCTCCTGATCCTTGGCGGCCTTCTCCTCGTCGGTGTCGTCATCGGCGTAGGCGGTCTCTTCGTTGATGGTGTTGATGAGCGCCTGATACGCCTCTTCCTTCTTCTGTATTTCGTTGTCATACTCCACCACAAGCATCATCGTGTCGTACGATGTGGTGGGGTTGCCCGTGGTGGTCAGCGAGCTGCCAACGGTTTTATTCACCGGGTCATACGAAAACAGCAGAAGCTCGTAGGTGTAGGTCTTGATCTTTGCGATCAGGTCGGCGGCGCGTTCACACAGCTCGGTCTTGCCGCCCTCGCTTGTGACTTTGGTCTTTTCCATCGCCCCCTGAATGCGGTCTTTGACCTCCACCAGGCTCTTCGCCTTTTGCAGGAAGCTGCCCGCGCCGGCCACCAGCTCGAGCGGGGCGCGGTACTTCATATGGTCGATGATCTGCTGCTCCACGGCGGAGGTGTTGGCCAGCGTGTACGACGGTGCCTGCGGCATCACGCCGCCGCTTTGCGCGGCGTTGAGCGCGGTTTGCACCTGCCCATTGATGCCGGAGATAAATCCGCCGTCGTCCTCGTTGACGACGATAGAGTCGATCTGAAAGTCGTAGCCGTCGAACAGCGTCTCCTCGTCGCCGCCCTGCGTCAGGCCGGTGATGGAGCTGGTGATCGTGTTGGTCAGCTTCGTTAAGTCACTTTCGGCCATGGGGATGAGGCCGAGGGATTTTTTGGTGTACTCCTCCAGCAAGCTCTGGATGGAGGAGGCATCCAGCGAGTCGGTGGCAAACAGGCCATAGAGGTCGTAGAGCATCTGGTCGTAGTACGACAGCACAGAGGACGCAGCGGTGTCCAGCGCGCTTTCGGCCTGTGCGCGTGCCATTTTCTGCCGCCCGCTGTCCACCAGCACGCTGATGAGCGCATAGTTGGAGAGCAGGACGATCACAAGAAAGATGCTGATCGCGCCGCGTGCGCGTTTTTTCCAAGGTCTCATTTGAAGTGTGCTCCTCCCAGCTTGTTTTTGGCCACGTCGTAGAGGAAGGTGGCCGTGCGGATGAACTCGGTGGGTGTGTTCAGCGGGGCGCTGGCGGTAACGGTGTTCTGCGTGGGCTGATAGATACCCAGCTTTTCAAAGGTGCGCCCGAGGGGGTTGACGTACTTTTTGGTCACGCTGACGGTGATGTATTTTTGCAGGAGGCCGCCGGTCTTTTTGACCACGGGGTCGTTGGTGGTGGTCTCCTGAATGTCGACGTTTTGATTGACCAGCCACTTGGCGTAGGACGCCACGTTGCTGCTGCGGTTGGAGGAGTTTGTGTCGATGAGGTAGCGATAGGGGTCGTGCTCGGAGAAGTTGGCCGCCACCATTTCGCCGTGGCCGCTGCCGTTTGCACCGGCGACCTGGAAATCCCACGCGCCGCTGCCGCCGAGCTTGTCCCAGTAGGCCGCGCCGCGCGCAGCCGCCTGCATGGCAGCCGTGGTGGTGACAATGTTCTGATATTTTGTGATACACAGCTGAAGCATAGCTACCATGATCAGCAGCACCATCGGCAGCACAATGGCCAGCTCCACGGTGAGCGAGCCTTTTTTACGGGTTTTCATCATGTGTATCTCCTCTCGATTCAGCGCAAAAAATGCGAAGTGCGGAAGCGCAAAGGCGCTCAGGTTTGGGGGCGGGCAGGGGGCTTCCCCTGCCCGCCGCGGGGTAAACCGAAGTTTAGTCCGGAACAACAAAGAATTTCTGGATCAGCGAGTTGACAAAGCTGGTAATGGCATCGCGGAAGATCAGCGCGATGGCGACCAGAACGCCGATGAGGATGACGAGCTCGACGGTGCCGAAGCCTTCTTCCTCCTTCCAGAAACGGGCGAGAAGCTTTTTCATGTGGTTTTCTCCTTTCCTTGGATTTTTGGGGAATTACATATTTGTCATACTCATGATGGCAGGCACCGCCACGAGCAGTATGACCGCAAAGAGCATCAGCATCATCGGGAAGAGAAGCTTGGTGGTGGTCTCCTCAGCCACGCGCTTGGCCGCCGCGCGGCGCGCGTCCCAGAGCTCCTTTCCGATCTCGTTGAGGGCGAGGAACACGTCGGTGCCGCCGCGCTGCAGATTTTGCAGCAGGACGGAGACGAAGCGGCGCACCTCGGGCGTGTTGCACGCGGCGGTGAGGTTGTCGAGCGCCTGTTCGTTGGTGGCGCCCAGCTCCATCATCTCCACGGACTTGCCCAGCGCCTGATAAAGCGGGCCGTCGGTGGCCATCTCGCGGGCGACCTTGACCATCGCGCCTTTGAGCGTGAGACCCGCGCCGGAGAGGATCAAAAGCTGGTTGGTGAGCTCGGGCAGCTCGACGGCAACCCTGTCGTGCCGCTTCTGCACGCGCTTTTTCACGTCGTCAAACGACGCCCACACCAGAACCGCCGCAAAGCCCACGCCAAGCAACAGCATCGCAATGTCGCCCTCCATCGCGCCGAAAAACAGCGTGCCCAGCAGCAGGCCGATCAGCGCGCTGGTGGCAGCCTGTGCCCAGGTGACGCGCAGGTAGAACTCGGAAAACTCGGCGGTGTAGAGCTCGGTGAGCTGACGGCGCAGCGTGCGGTCGAGGTTGCTGCCGTAGCCGTAGTGCAGCAGCTCCATAAGCGCAAAGCCAACGGGGAAAAAGTCCTTCAGGCCGTAGATATCCTTGTCCAGCGGAGGAAGATAGGCGGCGTATTTCTTTTTGCCGGCGGTGTACAGCAGCGCGAAGGCCACCATCACCACGAGGAAGGGGATGAAAATGATGGGGTTATTCATAGCGGTACACCTCCCTTAAATCTCGATGTCGGTGAGCTTTTTGCCCCAGAGGAAGCCCACGATCACAAGCGCCAGCGCGACGGTGCACACCAGGCGGCCCGTCAGCCCCGCGAACAGAGGCGCCATAAAGTCACCCGTGGTCTGCGTGAGCAGGAACATAAGCGCGATGGGCATGATGGCCATGACCTTCTGCTCCATCTTCTTTTCTGCCAGCAGCGTTTCGATCTCATTGCGCGTTTCGATCTTCTGCGTGATGATGTCGGAGGTCTGTCGGATGATCTGGATCATGTTGCCGCCGGTGCGCTTGGAGATCTCAAAGATGTTGGCAAAGCTGCGGATATCCTCGATGCCGGAGCGGTCGGCCAGGTCGCGGAAGAGATCCTCGATGTTCTGGTTGATGTTCAGCTTGGAGACGATGAGCTCCAGCTCGCGGACGATGTAGGTGTCGGGGCTTGCGTACTGCCGCTCCATGTCCTCGAGCACCAGCGTCATGGCGCGCTCGACCGAGCTGCCCGAGCCCACGGCGGAGGAGAGGCTGTAGAGCATGTCCTTAAACTGCATCGTGAGCTTTCTGCGGCGGTTGACGATGATCTCGCGCGTGCGGATGGAGGGGTATTTGAGCGCAAACAGCGCGAGCACGCCCGAAAGCGGCACCGAGCGGTAGAACACATACCCCAGCGCGAACAGCACCGCCGCCGCCAGCAGCACATACATCAGCCACTCGGCGGGTTTCATATAGTACACAGCGTAGTTCAGCCCGCCGGACTCGCTGCGTTCAGGCAGGCGAACCTTCTTTTCCTTCGCCTTTTTTTCCTTGACCTGCTTTTCCTTTTTTGCCACTTGGGTCACACTCCCTTGTTGATGTTGGTGGAAATGCCCGCCATTTCAAATTTCTGCATGTTCTGCATGGGGTTTTGCGTGCGGCACAGATGGCCGAGCACCTCGCCGCGCGTTCCCGTGCCCTCGCGCGTGAAATGGTAGAGGGGGTTGATGAGATATTTTCCGTCTTCATAGCCGCAGATCTCCACGATCTCCAGCGTTTTGCGGCTCTTGTCGCTCAGGCGGCCCAGGTGCACCACGATATCCAGCGCCGCAGAGATCTGCTGACGGATGGCATCCATGGGGAAGTCCGCCCCGGTGAGCACCATCGTCTCAAGGCGCGAGAGCATGTCGCCGGGGGAGTTTGCGTGGCCGGTGGACAGCGAGCCGTCGTGGCCGGTGTTCATGGCCTGAAGCATATCCAGCGCCTCCGCCCCGCGCACCTCGCCCACCACGATACGCTCAGGGCGCATACGAAGCGAGGACTTGATGAGGTCGCGGATGGAGATCTCGCCCTTGCCCTCGGCGTTGGCGTTGCGCGTTTCCATGCGCACGAGGTTAGGCACGGTCTTGATCTGCAGCTCGGCAGAGTCCTCGATGGTGATGATGCGCTCGTCGGACGGGATGAAGTTGGAAAGCGCGTTCAAAAACGTCGTCTTACCTGAGCCCGTGCCGCCGGAGACGAAGATGTTGTACTTGGCCAACACGCACTGGTGCAGAAAGTCCGCCGCCTCGGGCGTGATGGCGCCCCAGCGGATGAGGTCGTCAAACTGGATGACCTTGTCAGGGAACTTACGGATGGTGACAATGGGGCCGTTGATGGCGATGGGGTCGAGCACCACGTTCACGCGCGAGCCGTCCAACAGACGTGCGTCGCAGATGGGGTTGGAGGTGTCGACGGTGCGGTTGACCTGCGAGACGATCTTCTGGATGATGTCCTCGAGCTGCTTTTTGCTCTCAAACACGGTGCTCTCGCGATAGAGACGGCCGCTGCGCTCTACAAAGATGCAGTCGGGGCCGTTGACCATGATCTCGGTGACGCTGGGGTCATCGATGAGGGGCTGGAGCGGGCCGAGGCGCTTCATCTGGTTGACGACGCTTCGGATCAGCTCGCGCCGGTCGCTCACGCTGAGGTACTGCCCGCCCAAAAGCTGGCCAAGCACCTCTTGGGCGATCTGGCCAATCTGCTCGCCGGTGATGTCCCGCTGCCCTTCCACCTGCCGGGTGACGCGCGCGCTCAGCTCGGCGCGCAGCTGCTGCATGTCGATCATATGTCTGCCCTCCGCGTCTTAAAACGCCAGAATGGCGCTGCAGCTGGCCACGAACGCCGGGTTGCCCGCCAGCACTGCCTGTACGTCGCTCACCGCGGCAAGACTGTTGGACACGGGGAAGCACACGTCAAAGCGCCCGTCGCGATACTCCTTGCGGCAGCGGTTGCCCACGCACAGCTCCTTGCCGACGAAGGGATAGGTGGTGTAGTTGGGATCCTGCTCGAGGCAGCGGCGCTTGCTCTCGCCCATGCGGTCGTCGCTGTACACGGCCGCCACGCGGTCGCTGCGCTCCATCACAAGCCGCTCGATGGCCGTGAGCGTGCTGCCAAGGTCGACCACCAGGCAATTCAGCCCCGCCTCGTCCATCAGGCAGTGGAGAAGATAGTCGATGTCGTCGCAGGTAAGGGCAAGGCGATCCTCCATGCTCACGGGCACAGGCAGCACATACACGCCGTGCTCGTTGCGATAGAGTGCCGAGAGTATGGTTTTTGCGCTCGCACGATCCTGCAGCGCCACCAGAAAGTCCTCCGCACCTACGCTGCCGGCCGCGGTGTAGAGAAGGTCGGTGCACGGCGCGCTTTCGAGCGTCAGCCAGGCGGCGCGCCCGCTCTCGGCGGCCTTCACGGCAGTGAGATAGGAAAGCGTGGTGCGTCCCGCGCCGCCCTGCGTGGAGAAAAAGCTCACCGTGCGGCAGGCGCTTTCATTTCTGCGCGCCCCGGCCAGCAGCCCCGCCGTGCGCAGAATGTCATCCAGGTCAGCGCGCACGCGCTCGCGGCTCTGGTAGATGCCCAGCGCATAGGGCTCGCCGCCGAGGAAGGACTCGTCACTCAGGCAGATGCTCACCGGCGCGGCGGGGGCACGGCGCAAAAAAGCGCTGTCCGCCAGCACGCAGCGAATGCGATCTCCGTGCGCGTGCAGATAGTCCAGTGCCTTGTTCTCATCGGTAAAATGGAATACCGTAAAGGTTTTGGCGTCCTCGCTGAGAAGGAGACGCAGCTCCTCCGAGGCATAGCGATCGCCGCAATATAAAAGGATGTTTACTGCCATATAAAAAATCCTCCCAACCGTGGTGTTCATAAAATGCTAACAATCCGTTTACGATTATGGCACAGGGAGTATGATTTGTCAAACACAAAAAGTGCAGTTTTTGACCTTTTCCCGACGAAGTTCGCCCATCTGACCGGCTTTGACAAATACCGCTTCCTTTGCTATACTCTGCACAGAGAGGAGAGGATCGCCATGAAGAAACGTCTTGCCGCGCTGTGCCTTCTTGCTGCGCTTTTGTGCACCGCCTGCGCACCCACACCGGAGTCAAAGCCGGAAACAGAGCCGGAACCCGTCATCGTCACACCCACGCCGGAACCGGAACCGGAACCCGAGCCCGAACCGGAGCCGGAGCCCGTGGTGATCTCTGTCACCGTGACGGCGGCCGGGGACTGCACGCTTGGCACCAACCAGAAGCAAAGCTACCCCCGCTCGTTCCACGACCTCTACGACCAGAACGGCGGAGAATACTTCCTGCGCAGCGTCGCGCCGTATTTTGCCTCCGACGACTTTACCATCGTCAACCTCGAGTGCTCGCTGACCAACTCCAACGACCGGCAGCTTACCTATTATAATTACAAGTTCGGCAAGGAGCTGGAAAAGCTCTGGAACCACAAGGGGAAGCCCGAATACGTCGACGTTCTGACCAGCGGCAGCGTGGAGGCCGTGAGCATGGGCAACAACCACAACCGCGACTACGGCGAGGAGGGCTACAACGAGACGGTGGACGTGGTCACCGGCGCGGGCATCGTCTACGCCTGTGACGGCACGCTCGGCCGCTATACCACTGCGTCGGGCATTCGCATCGGCTTTGTGTCGGTCAACGAGCACTACGACGGCAGCGAGCGCGTTTCCGCCTGGCTTGCGGACGGCATCGCTGCGCTGCGTGAGGACTGCGACCTGGTGCTCGCCTGTGTGCACTGGGGCAACGACTATGACTATAAGATCTACGAGACGCAGAAAAAGCTGGGACGACAGTGCATCGACTACGGCGCTGACCTTGTCATCGGCAACCATCCGCATGTGGCGCAGGGCGTGGAGCGCTACAACGGGCGTTATATTTTCTATTCCATGGGTAATTTCTGCTACGGCGGCAACAAGAACCCTGCCGACAAGGACTGCCTGATGATGCAGCAGACCTTCACCTTTGTCGACGGCGTGCTCGTGCGCGACGATGCCGTGACGCTCATCCCCTGCTCCATCAGCAGCCGCAGCGACCGCAACGACTATCAGCCCACGCCCGCCGATGGAGACGAGCGCACGCACATTCTTGAAAAGGTGAACGACGCGTCCGAGCAGTTTGGTCTGCGCTTTGACGGAGACGGGCACCCGGTTGTGGAAGAAAATTAAAATTTTGTAGGTGTTACAATGATGTGTGACAAATAGAAAAAAAGAATAGTGAATAGT
>CAYPLM010000024.1:0-15244 GCA_964411575.1 uncultured Oscillibacter sp.
TCCGTATGATCGTAACCATACGGAGGATTTACTGTTTTATGGACACCGCCCTATTGACATAGAGCTTTTATGCATCTGTCTGCTCGTGCGCGTTTTCTTGCCACTCTGCCAGAAGCTCCGGCAGAGTGAGCGGAACACCCAGCTGTGCGGCGGCGGCGCGCCACTGCTGCTCGTCCGCCGGGTCGGTCAGCTGCACAAGAAGGCGCAGTGCGGTGTCCTGTCCGACCATCAGGTCGCGGGCGATCACGGCGGCCCAGCAGGGCGCGTAATCGGCCAGCCCGCTTTCAAACTGCGCGCGCAGCGCCGCCTCCACATCATACGGCACGCGCCGCAGCTGCGGCGTGACCGCTGCGTCCGAAAATGTCAGCAGCGCATAGTGCGCCGTGCCCGCCCCTTCGCCCATGGCAAGCCCCACGGAACCGGGGTTGAGAATGGTTTTCCCAGCACGGCGGCAATGTGTCGACGCATGCTACACCCCCGTCAGGTCGAATGCCGGCGTGTAGGCGGCCTCGGCGCTGTTGGCCTCCTGCGTGTAGCCCTCAAGGCCGCAGGCGGCCATGTACGCCATTGCCGCGCGATACTCCGCGCCTGTTACGCGCCTGGCCAGCACACCTTGCGCGTTCGGCTGGGGCGTGTACTGCCGCATGAGGGAAAAAAGCACCTCGCCGTGGGCAAAGCGCCCTGCCACCCAGTCGATCACCGCGCGCGTGTTGGGCAGCTGGCCGGGCAGCATCAGGTGCCGGATGACCACGCCGCGCGTTAAAAGCCCGTTTTCGTCGAAGCGGCAGGGCCCCACCTGCCGAAACATCTCGCCGATGGCCTCGCATGCGGCGGGAAAATAGTCCTCCGCGTGCGAAAACTCCCGCGCGGGAGCGGGCAGCGCATATTTAAGGTCGGGCAGGTACACGTCCACCTCGCCGGAGAGCGTGCGCAGCGTTTCGGCAAGCTCGTAGCCGCCGCTGTTCCACACGATGGGCAGCTTGTGCCCCCACTGCCGCAGCGCCTGAAGCACCCAGGGCGTAAACTGCGTGGGGGAGACGAGGTCGATGTTGTGCGCGCCCTGCGCATGCAGCGCGTCGAAAATCGCGCACAGCTTTTCCGTGGAGACGGGCGTGCCGAAATTTTCGTGGCTGATCTTCTCGTTCTGGCAAAAGACGCAGCCTAAATTGCAGCCGGAAAAGAACACCGTCCCCGCGCCGCGCGTGCCGCTGATGCAAGGCTCCTCCCAGCGGTGCAGCGCCGCGCGGGCGGCATAGGGCACGGCGGGCATGCCGCAAACACCGCCGCCGTGCGTTTCATCGCGTTCCGCCTTGCAGCGGCGCGGACAGAGCGTGCAGAGCATCAGTCGCCCGTGCCCTTTCCGTTAAAATCGGGACCGAGGTCGCCGGCCATCCAGTGGCGGCGGCACAGGCCGATGTACTTGTCGTTCGCACCGAGCACCACCTGCTCGCCCTCCTTGACCACGCGACCGTTTTCGTCGAAGCGGGCGTTGAAGGCGGCCTTCTTGCCGCACCAGCAGATGGTCTTTACCTCTTCGAGCTTGTCGGCCATGGACAAAAGCGCATAGCTGCCCTCAAACAGCTCGCCGCGAAAGTCCGTGCGCAGGCCGTAGCACATCACCGGGATGCCGCACTCGTCCACCAGATGTACAAGGTACATGACCTCCTCGCGCGTTAAAAACTGCGCCTCGTCAACGATGATGCAGGCGTTCTCCTTCAGCTCGTCCTCGCGCATGGCGCGCATTTCGTGGAAGTAGACGCAGGGGTGCTCCAGACCGATGCGCGAGTGCACCATGTGCTCGCCGTCGCGCGTGTCGAGCTGGGGCTTGACGAGCAGCGTTTTCTGCCCGCGCTCCTCGTAGTTGAAGCGCGCCATCAGCGCGTTTGCGGTCTTGCTCGAACCCATTGCACCGTATTTAAAGTAAAGCTGTGCCATTGTTGTCGCCTCCTATGATCTGTTTCGCTTTCGCGGTATATTTTTGGAATGCCGAGGGGATGGCTGCCGCGGAAAACGCGGCCTCGTCCGCCCAAAAAAGGCCATCGCCCTCGCCCGTCACTTCAGCGCAGTAGCCGTGCATGTCCCACTCCACATGGGTGAAAATATGCTTCGCCGCGCCCAGGGGCGTGAGCGTCTGCACCGAAAGCCCCCACTGCGCCAGCACCAGCCGCGCAGAAGCATCGTCCAGGCTTCCGGACACGTTGGGAAACTCCCACAGCCCGGCCAGCAGCCCTCTGTCTGGCCGTCTGCGCAGGGCAAGGCATCCGTCGCCTCGCCGCAGCAGGAACACCGTGCGCTCCTCCACGCGGCGCTGCTTTTTCCCCGCGCGCACGGGCAGCGTCTCCGTCAGCCCCCTGCGCCGCGCGGCGCAAAAGGCAGCGGCGGGGCAGCGCCCGCACAGCGGCGCGCCGTTGGGCAGGCACACCGTGGCGCCCAGATCCATCATCGCCTGGTTCCACGCGCCGGGGCGCGCCGGGTCGATGGCCTCGCGCAGCGCGTCAGTGAAGGCGTGGCGCGTCTTTGCGTCGGTCACGTCATCGGCGCAGGCCGTCACGCGCGCCGCCACGCGCAGAAGATTGCCGTCCACGGCGGGGCTGACCTCGCCAAAGGCGATGGAGGCCACTGCCGCCGCTGTGTAATCTCCCACGCCGGGCAGGGCTTTCCACTCCGCCGCCGCGTGAGGGAACGCGCCGCGCGCGGCAAGCTCCTTTGCCGCAGCGTGCAGGTTGCGCGCGCGGGAATAGTACCCCAACCCCTCCCAGAGCTTAAAAAGCGCGTCCTGCGAAAGGGCGGCAAGCGCGTCCACCGTGGGGCAGGCGGCAAGAAAGCGCTCGTAATACGGGATCACCGCCTGCACGCGCGTCTGCTGGAGCATGATCTCGGAGAGCCAGATGCGATATGGGTCGTCCGTCCCGCGCCAGGGCAGCACGCGCGCGTGAACATCGAACCACGCAAGAAGCGGCGGCGTGAGTTGCTGCAAAAGCTCGCTGCGCTCGATCATCGGGAAAACCTCGCGGCAAAGCCGCAGCGGCGGCAAAGCTCTTCGCTGGGGCGGCGGCGTGAAAAGCCCTCGCGCAGCGCGACGGCGCGCGGAGAGGCGAGGATTTCGTCAAGCGTCTGGGTGAAGAAATTCCCCAATGCAAGATCGCCCTCGTGGTCGAGGCAGCAGGGCACCGCCGTGCCGTCGCACAGCACGCCGATCTGGTCGCGCAGGGCGTAGCAGAACTGCGCGCCGCTCTCCTGCGCGGCGAGGTCGGGCCAGTCGAACTTCTGCGCGCGCTCGAGGTACAGGTTTTCGCGCAGGGCGAAGCTGCCGCCGCGCTTTTCCGGCCAGCTGCCGGGACACTTTTCGCGCAGGAAGGCGAGGATATCGGCGTTTTGCTCCTCCAGCCCACCCTCGTTCCAAAGGCGCAGCGCCACCACGACCCCGCGCCGCGCCGCCGCGTCAGCAAAGCGCCACACGCCGTCAAGATACGCCGCCGGGTCGACCCCGCCGTTGCCCTCGAAGCTGTGCAGCGACACGCTAAGCTTATGCAGCGTGGGTGCAGCGAGAAGGACCTCCTGCCGTGCGGGAAGAAGCGTGCCGTTGGTGGTGATGCACACTCGCATGCCCCGCTCGCCCGCCAGCGCAAGCAGCGCCGGAAGCTGCGGGTGCAGCAGCGGCTCGCCCATCACATGCAGGTAGACATACTCCACCCTGCCTCGCAGCTGGTCGAGCACGCGCGCAAACTCGTCGGGCGACATGTCGCGCAGCGCACGACGCGTGCCGATGCAGAAGGCGCAGCGCAGATTGCAGCGGTTGGTGATCTCGATATACGCTTTTTTCAGCATCGTGCACCTCCGGCAGGGGATTTTTCATCATTATACCATAGGCAAAACGTCTTGCCAACCGCGGATTTCGCTGGTAGAATAAGAAAAATACCGCACAGGGAGGCGCAGAGATGACCGTCACCTTTCTTGCCCACAGCGGCTTTCTGGTCGAGTGGGAGAAGTTTTATACACTGTTTGATTTCTATCAGGGCGAGCTGCCGCCGCTGAAGGCGGAAAAGCCGCTGCTGGTGTTTGCCAGCCACCGCCACAGCGACCATTTTGACCCACGCATTTTCAAGCTCACGCATCCCGACACGCGCTTTTTCCTCTCGCGCGACATCAGCATTGCCCAACGGCACTGGGAGAAGCTGGGGATGACGGAAGAGGTGTTCGCGCGCTGCACTGCCGTGCGCCCCAACGAGCTGCTGCTCACCGAAGCCGGCGGCGAGGAGGTGAGCATCCGCACCGTGAAATCCACCGACATCGGCGTGGCCTTCCTGCTGCGCAGCGAGGGGCGCATGGTCTACCACGCGGGCGACCTCAACTGGTGGCACTGGGACAGCGAAGGCAAGGGCTACTGCGAGAACATGCGCCGCGCCTTCCTCGCCGCCATGGACAAGCTCTCCGCCGCCGTGCGTGACGAGGCCGCCGACACGGGCATCGAGCCTGCACTCACGCTTGCCATGCTGCCGCTCGACCACCGGCTGGAGGACGCGTACGCCATGGGCGTGAACGAGCTGCTCTCGCGCATCCCCACGCGCCATGTGCTGCCCATGCATATGTGGGGCAGGTTCGAGCTTGTCCAGCGCTACCGCGCAGAATTCCCGCAGCACGCCGGGCAGCTTCTCGCCATCGAGCGCGATGGACAGCGCTTTACGCTGGACGGAAAGGAAGGTCACCATGGAGAATAAAACGCCCGCAGGCGCACTGCGGGAGATCGAATTTACCAACCGTCAGCTTGCCGCGCTGATCGGCCCGCTGCTGCTCGAGCAGCTGCTGAGCATCGCGGTGGGTCTTGCCGACTCGCTGATGGTGGCAACGGTGGGCGATGCGGCGATCTCCGCTGTGTCGCTTGTGGACTCGGTGAGCACGCTGATGATCTACATCTTTTCGGCCATGGCCACAGGCGGCGCGGTGGTGGCAGGACAGTACATCGGACGGCGCGAGATGGGCGACGCCCGCCGCGCAGGACAGCAGATGCTGTTTCTGGTGGGGTGCACGTCGCTTCTGATCACGGGGCTGATGTATCTTCTGCGCACATGGGTGCTCACGCATCTGTTCGGCCAGATCGAGCCCGACGTCATGGCCGCCACCAACACCTATTACTCCATCGTCGCCGCGTCGGTGCCGGGCATCGCGCTCTACAACGGCGGCGCGGCGCTCATGCGCACCATGGGGCGCAGCGATGTGACGCTCAAGGTGTCGCTTTTGATGAACGGCATTAACATCGGCGGCAACGCGCTTTTGATCTTCGGCTTCGGCATGGATGTGGCGGGCGTGGCCATCCCCACGACGCTCTCGCGCACCGTGGCGGCGGTGGTGATCCTTGCGCTTCTTTGCAGCGAGCGCTACCCGCTCAACCTCACGGCGCTGCGGGAGTTTCGCCTCGACCACAGGCTTCTGCGCAACATCTTCCGCATTGCCGTGCCCAGCGGCGTGGAAAACGGCATGTTCCAGCTGGGCAAGGTGGTGCTCTACAGCCTTATCTCCACCTTTGGCACCGCCTCCATCACTGCAAATGCCATCGGAAACACCATAGGAAATCTGCACTGCTTTGTCGGCCAGGCTGTCAACATGGGGCTCACCACCGTCGTCAGCCAGTGCATAGGCGCGGGCGCGTTCGACCGGGCGCGCTACTATCTCAAAAAGCTCGTGCTCGCCTCCTACGCCATGATGGCCGTTGTCAACCTCGCGCTCATCGCGGCGCTGCCGTGGATCATGGACATCTATCGCGTCACGCCCGAGGCATCGGCGCTGGCGGTGAAGGTGGTGCTCATCCACGGCATCTCGGCCATCTTCCTCTGGATCCCCTCGTTCCAAACGGCGACGTTCCTGCGCGCAGCGGGCGACGCACGGTTCACCATGTATGTCAGCATGGGCAGCATGTGGTGCTGCCGCGTACTGTTTGCCTACATTCTGGGCCGGTATCTGGACTACGGCGTGGTGGGCGTGTGGTTCTCGCACGCCGTGCTCGACTGGATTGTGCGCAGCGTCATCTTTTACGCCCGCTACCGCAGCGGCAAGTGGACGCGCATGGGCATCCGCGATTGACCCTCTTTTTCAGGTAGAATTAAAAAAATCGGAAAAAACTCTTCATATTTTAGACACAATAGGGGTGTATCTTAATCGCCAGATAAGAAAAGGAGGTTTTCTTCATGTATTACGAGGACGAAAACAATCTTTACCATTATTCCTACCGCAAGGGTGACAAGACCGACGACGTGCGCGACGTACGCTGCAGTGAGACTCCCAGAAGCGAGCCGTGGGAAACGCCCCAACCCGCGAAGAAAAAGCGCGGCGCGCTGAAGCTGTGCGCGCTGGCACTGGTGTGTGCGCTGCTCGGCGGCGCGGCCGGTGCGGGCGTGTCCACGCATCTGTCCTCCGCTGACGAAAAGGGCGAGGTCGCCGAGCTGAACGTCAGCACCCGTCCTGTCGCCAAGGTGAAAACCGTGAAGGTGGACGGCAAGCAGAAGATGTCCTTTGCTGAGATCTACAAGGCCAACGTCAACAGCGTGGTGAGCATCAACACCACCACGACCACCAACGTCTTTGGCCAGACCACCGAGTCCGCCGCCTCCGGCTCCGGCTTTATCATCACGAGCAACGGCTATATCGTCACCAATTACCACGTCATCGACGGTGCTTCCGCCGTGAAGGTGACCAGCTACGACGGCGCGGACTATGACGCGGCCATCATCGGCGGCGACGAGGATTACGACATCGCCGTGATCAAGGTGGAAGGCGAGAGCTTTGCCCCCGTGGTGCTGGGCGACTCCTCCACGCTGAGCATCGGCGAGGATGTGTGCGCCATCGGCAACCCGCTCGGCGAGCTGACGTTCTCGATGAGCGAGGGCATCGTCTCGTGCACCGACCGCGCCATCAACGTGGACGGCACGCCGTTTAACATGATCCAGGTCACCTGCGCCATCAACCCCGGCAACTCCGGCGGCCCGCTGTTCAACGCCTACGGCGAGGTGATCGGCATCGTGTCGGCCAAGTATTCCACCTACTCGAGCACCACGGTGGAGGGGCTGGGCTTCGCTATCCCCATGCACGATGTCACCGCGATGATCACCGACATCATGACCAACGGCTATGTCACCAACAAGCCGTATCTGGGCGCAAGCATCGGCACGCTGACGAGCTCCATGGCACAGCAGTACCGCTACAGCATCTCGCAGGGCGCGTTTGTCTACTCCGTGGAGGAGGACAGCGCGGCGGCGAAGGCCGGGCTTAAAATGGGCGACGTGATCGTCAAGCTCGACGACAAGACCATCTCCTCGCTCGATGACCTGCTGGCGGCGAAAAAGGGCTACAGCGCGGGCGACACCGTGACGCTGACCATCTACCGCGAGGGCGCGGAGCAGGCCGTTTCGCTCACCTTCGACGCCACGCCGCAGCAGACGCAGGAGGACAACAGCTCGAACGGGCAGTCCGGCAACGGCAACAACAATAACGGCAGCAACGGCTACGGCGGCTACGGCTACTTTGACCCCCGCGACTTCTTCAATTACTTCTTCGGCGGCGGCTACCGCTAAAGAATACTCTCTCTTTTCATTCTCAGTTCCCCTCTCTTTTTCCAAATGGGCAGGGGCGCACGGTTCACCGCCGCGCGCCCCTGTTCCTTTTTTGCATTCAGGCACTAAATGCAAAAAGGAAGCCAGCACTACCCCACTCCGCTCAACCGCAGAACGCCCCGGATGCTTTTGCGTGCATCCGGGGCGTTCCATCCGCAAAGAGGAGAGTAACGGTATCAGTATCCCAGCTGTGCCATCTTTCCGGCAAAGTTGTCAGGGATGATCTTGCCGGTGGTTTCGATCTCAGCCTTGAGGCGATCCATTTTGTCCACCTTATCCTGCGCGCCGGCGATAACCTGCTCAGCAAACTCCGGCGGGATAACCACCACGCCGTTGCGGTCGCCTACAATGATATCGCCGGGATGCACGGTTACGCCGCCGCAGCAGATGGGCACGTTGACCTCGCCGTTGGAATTTTTAGTGCTGCTGCCGCAGGTGACGGCGCGGGCGAAGATCGGAAAGCCGATCTCCTCGCACTCGTCGATGTCGCGAAATGCGCCGTCCAGCACTGCACCGGCAAGCCCCAGCTTTTTGGCTGTGAGGCTGCGGTGGTCGCCCCAGAGGGCGTTGTTGCCGCTGCCGCGTCCGTCGATCACCAGCACATCACCGGGGCGGCAGACGGACATGGCCTTCGTGACCATCAGGCTGTCGCCGAGCGTCAGCTTGAGCGTGACGGCCTGGCCGACGATCCTCTTTGTGCCGACCACGGGCTTGATGTGATAGTCCATGGCGTTGTAGACAAGCTCGCCGTCGCACAGCTCAGGTGCAGAATAGCGCGCGATGCGTTCCAGCAGCTCGGGTGCTACGCGCGGGATCTCTTCGATCACGCGATAGCCAATACGATCGGTACTCATGTCATTACTCCTTTATCCATGGTTTCAGCTCCAGCGCCGCGCCATTCGGCAGACGCACCCAATGGCTGCCCTTGCCCAGCACAGGCATGGCGCCCCGTGCACGGGAAGCACTCACGGCGGCGGCAACGTCCGTTGTGCGAAGGGAAAAATGGGTCAAAAGTCCGGTGGACGCTTCCGCGCCGCGGTCGATCTGCACGCCGCCGTCCAGCCACACCTGCAACAGTGTGCCGTCCTCCGCGCGCTTTTCTCGCACGGGCTGCATGCCGAACACAGCGGCAAAATACTCCACATACCATGTCGGCTCTTCCGCGTTGAAGGCCACATGGTCGATCACGCCGGTCATGCGCCGAGCTGGCGCTTCATATAGGCCAGCTGTCCGCCGCAGAGGATGGTTTCAATCTCGTCGTCACTCAACTCCAGGCGGGCATAGAAACTGCCTCCCGTCGTCTTGTCGGCGATGCGCACGCGCCTTTCGCGGATCTGCGCAGGGAAGTCCACAATCTCCAGCTCATCGGAGAGCGAAAGCGCCTCGTAATCCGCCGGATCCTCAAACACCATAGGCACGATGCCGTGGTTGATGAGGTTTCCCTTGTGGATACGGGCAATGGACTTCGCCACCACGGCCTTGACGCCCAGATACATCGGCACGATGGCCGCATGCTCGCGGCTGGAGCCTTGACCGTAGTTTTCGCCGCATGCCGAACACAGCGGCAAAATACTCCACATACCATGTCGGCTCTTCCGCGTTGAAGGCCACATGGTCGATCACGCCGGTCATGCGCCGAGCTGGCGCTTCATATAGGCCAGCTGTCCGCCGCAGAGGATGGTTTCAATCTCGTCGTCACTCAACTCCAGGCGGGCATAGAAACTGCCTCCCGTCGTCTTGTCGGCGATGCGCACGCGCCTTTCGCGGATCTGCGCAGGGAAGTCCACAATCTCCAGCTCATCGGAGAGCGAAAGCGCCTCGTAATCCGCCGGATCCTCAAACACCATAGGCACGATGCCGTGGTTGATGAGGTTTCCCTTGTGGATACGGGCAATGGACTTCGCCACCACGGCCTTGACGCCCAGATACATCGGCACGATGGCCGCATGCTCGCGGCTGGAGCCTTGACCGTAGTTTTCGCCGCCGAGGATGATGCTCTTCCCGTACTCCTTTGCACGCGCAGCAAAGTCGGGGTCGTAACGCAGATAGCAGTAGTTGCTCATCAGCGGGATGTTGGAGCGCATAGAGGAAAATTCCGCCGAGGCAGGGGTGATGTCGTCGGTGGTAACGTTATCACCGGCCTTGAGGCTCACGCGGCAGCAGAGCGTGTGCTCCGGTGCGTCAGGGATGGGCAGGGGCTGGATGTTGGGGCCGCGCACGATCTCCACCTTTTCAGCCTGCTCCTGCGGCAGCGGCGGCAGGAGCATCGAGTCATCGATCGGATAATGCTCCGGCTCGTGCACATTGGCAAGGTCGGCGACTTCCGCGCCCATTACAGCCTCCGCTGTTGCGAAGCTGCCGGTTATGGCGGTGGCGGCAGCCGTTTCAGGGCTGACGAGATAGAGCCTTGCCGTCGCGTTGCCGCTGCGCCCCTTGAAGTTGCGGTTGGAGGTGCGCACGCTCACGCCGTTTGTAGCAGGGCACTGGCCAATGCCGCTGCATGCGCCGCAGGCGATCTCCGTCAGACGCACGCCCGCGTCAAGCAGCATATCGAGGTAACCGTCGTGCAGCAGCTGCTTGTAGATCTGCTTGCTGGCGATGCCGCAGACGCAGCTCACGTTTTCGTGCACACGCCGCCCTTTGAACACCAGTGCGGCTTTGGCGATGTCCTGATAGCTGCCGTTCGTGCAGCTGCCAAAGAACACCTGCTGCACCGGCGTGGGGCTAAGCTCGCTGACCTTTTTCACATTGTCGGGCTGGTCGGGACAGGCGATCAGCGGTTCCAGAGCGCTCAGGTCAAGCTCCACCTCGCCGTCGTAGGTGCAGCCTTCGTCGGCACAGAGGGGCACAAAATCTGCCTCGCGCTCCTGCGCCGCCAAGAAGCGGCGCACCTGCTCATCCGCCGGGAACACAGAGGTGGTTGCGCCCAGCTCGGCGCCCATATTGGCAATCGTCATGCGCTCGGGCACCTCCAGCGTTGCCGCGCCGGGACCGACATACTCAAACACCTTGCCCAGGCCGCCCTTCACGCTGTAGCGGCGCAGCATCTCAAGGATCACGTCCTTCGCACCAACACCGGGGCGCAGGTGCCCGGTGAGCGTAACGCGCACTACCTCAGGCATTTTCAGCCGCAGGGGGAGGCCTGCCATCACAGCCGCGCAGTCCATGCCGCCGCCGCCAATGGCCAGCATGCCCAGCGCGCCGCCGGAGGGCGTATGGCTGTCAGTGCCGAGGCTTGCCTTGCCCGGCGCGCCAAAGCGGGACAGCTGCACGGTGTGCATGATGCCGTTGCCGGGGCGGGAGAGCCAGATGCCGTAGTGCCGGGCGAGCGTCTGCAAAAAGATGTGGTCGTCGGGTGTTTTGTTGTCGATATAGAGCAGATTGTGGTCAAGATAGCTCACCGACGCCTCTGTGCGCACGCGCGGGATGCCAATGGCCTCAAAGGCAAGGTAACACATCACGGCGTTGATGTCGTGGGTGAGCGTCTGCTCGAATTTCAGCTGAATCTCCTCGCCGGGGCGCATATCCGAAGGCTTGGCCAGATGGGAAGAGATGAGCTTTTGCGTGAGATTCATTTTCATAATCAGAAATTCCTTTTTGCACGCCCGACTGCGTTGCCGCAGCCGGGCAGATTTCCCTTAGGCCATGAAGCTGAAGATGATGGAGCCGAGGATCAGGATAATCGCGCCGCCGATGCGGGAGGAGATCTGCGCGTAGCTCATCAGTTGCATGCGCTTGCATGCGCCCATCACCTGCAGGTCGCCCGAGCCACCGCGGTTGGCCATGCAAAGGCCGGCGGTGATACCGGACTCAACAAAGTTGAAGCCGAAGAACGTACCCACGACGCCCGCGCCCACAGCCGCGCCGACGACAACGGCCAGAGAGATCACCAGCGTCTGCCAGGTCAGGGCGGCAGCCAGCTCGCCAAGATCGGTAAAGGCAATGCCAATGCCCACCATGCAGAAGCACATCAGCGGCTTGGTGAGGAAGTTTGCGCACTGCTTCACGCCCTCCTTCAGCTTGACGGGCACAAGGTTGAATACGTTGAACAGCGCCGTGAGGACGATGAGATACACATACATATGGAAGCTGATGGAGCCGATGGCAGGCACGGTCTTGCTCAGCAGGCGCGCGATGGCATACATGCCGCAGGTGAGCAGCAGACCGCCGGCCGCCTCATAGAGACCGACCTTGGGCTTTTCGGCCTTGTCGCTGGCCATAGCATACTTTTCAGGGTTTTTGAGCAGCTCGCCGTTTCCGGTGAGCTTGGGGAACTTGTTGCCTACAGCGTCCAGCGCCACGGCGGCGAGGATGGCAAAGTTGTTGGCAAGGGTCAAAATAGCGATAGCCTGAGAGTAGAACGCGTCCTTGCTCTGGCCGGTGATCTGCTCCCACATTTCAGAAAGGGGCACCGCGCCCGAGCCGTTGCCTCCGCCCATGATGGGCAGCACATACAGCGTGATGGCAGAGCCGATGTCCACGCCCACCAGCATCGCTGCGCCAACACCCAGAATGGCCGCAAGAAGGATGCCGCCGAAGATGGCCGGGATGTAGCCGCCGAAGGCTTTCATCAGCTGCTTGCGGTTGACGCCCAGAACGGAGGAGACGATCAAAAGCGAAATGAAAATGGTCT
Source organism: uncultured Oscillibacter sp. (assembly GCA_964411575.1). Lineage (GTDB taxonomy): Bacteria > Bacillota > Clostridia > Oscillospirales > Oscillospiraceae > Hominicoprocola. The sequence continues at coordinate 12,238 of CAYPLM010000024.1, forward strand.
GGAAGCCGTAGTCATCATAGAAGTAGGTGATGGCTTCGCTGTACTTTGCGGGCAGGATCTCGTAAAATTCCAATGCCGCCGCGCCAAGGAAAGCCAGCATGGAACCGCCGCCAAGATAGTCCTTCCAAACAGGAATGTGCTCACCCAGATCATAAAGCACGATGCCGATAGAGAACATGATGGCGACGATACTGAGCATGTCGTCGTCAGGCATTTTGCCGGTAAAGGTCACAAGGTAGATGATCCCCACCAGCACTGCGAGCATCCAGACAGGCGCGCCGTAGTAGTCGCGCTTCCAGAAGCTCTTTTTGGTTTCTAACTGTTCCACTGTGATTCCTCCTGAAAATGAATGTTTGCCGCGTTTCATCCTCTCTGCTGCGGCTGAGGACATTATACGGGAGGCTGGTGCATGGCGTAAAATACTGAAAGAGGCATACCTGCCATCACGATTTTGCATACTTCGTCGTTCTGCTGTGAAATTCGGCATTGTTTTTGTATATTGTACACAAAGATAGTGACCTTATATGCGCGTGTCTATCACGGCCATATCATCTTTTGCATACTGCATGCGCCGCACTGCGGCGCAGTATGTCTCGGCGGCAATGTGGATGAAGCGGCGCTCCACCGTGCCGATATAGGTCCCCTTGCGGAATATCGCCGGAATAGCCCAGGTGTCCGCCCTGCTGCCGATGGAAAATACATCCGTCTCTTCTGCGCAGCCTCCGATAAGCAGCGTCATGCGCGGCACAATTGCCACGCCCACGCCCGCCGCTGCCAGACGCAGCGCCGTAAGATTGCTCGAGGTCTCCAGCTGCACATCGGGTGAGATATGCGCCTCGGCAAAAAGCTCCTCCACATGGTGGCGGATCGCGTGCCCGCGCTGAAGCATGATGTATTTCAGCGCGCCGGTTTTGGAGAGCTCAACATGTCCTGGCGTGCAGAGCATGGAAGGAGGAATCGTCCCCTTTTTCGCCACCAGCAGAATGTCCTCCTCTGCTACGGGCAGCAGCGTGTATTCCGGGTCGCCGCCGCGATAGGGCACGATCACAAAGTCCGCTCGCCCCTGATCGAGCGCCTTGAACAGACTGCTGCGGCTACCGGTAACGACCTGCAGGTCGATCATCGGGTACTCCTCGGAAAAGCGCGGGATGATCTCTGGCAGCATAAAGGTCGCCCGTTCGTGCGGCATACCAATACGCAGCCGCCCCTTCATGTTTTGCGAAATATCGCGAAATTCCTGTTCGAGCGTCTGATTGAGCTGCAAGATCTGTCGGGCAAGGTTGACGAAGGTCTCCCCCGCGTAGGTCAGCGTCATCGGCGAAGTGGAGCGGTCGAACAGCCGCGCACCCAGCTCCTTTTCCGCCTTGGCCACGCAATGGCTCAACGAGGGCTGCGAAACATACAGCACCTCCGCCGCGCGCGTGATACTGCGGTACTCTGCGATGGTCACAAGATATTGCATATGCCTGATCTCCATGGCGCATCCTCCCAAAGGCAGCCGTTTCCGGCGAATTTGATTGTCACATTTTATCACGCCCATATATTTTTTGTCAAAAAATACAGCATGACATGCAAAACTTTGCATATCACGCCGTCACATCATGTCCACGCAGGAGGGGCGGTAAGGCCACCATTTTTCGCCGGAAACTCTCTATAAAAACAAAAAACCCACGCATCTCTGCGTGGCTTCTTCCGTGTGCTCAGCGTTCGCTGACCGTCTGCTCGGTGGTGCCGAAGATCATGTCATCGACGTCAACGATCTTGAAATTTTCAATCATATTGTTTATCACACTCCTTTCCCTTCTTTTATCTGTACATAGTATAGCACGCGGACGTCAAGGGTGCAAGCGGCATTCCTGACAAGATGCACAAAAATATCACCCTGATTTTGTGCACTATAACGAACGCGTTTCTCTGTTTCCGCGCCGCGCTCTGTGATAAAATAATATGTAGTCCACTTTTAAGGAGCGCATATGAAGAAAAAGCATCTCCTCCGCGGCGGCCTTGCGCTGCTGCTGGCTTTGTCGGCGGGGCTCTGGTGGGGCAACACCAGCCTGGAGACTGACGAATATACCTTTTCCTCCGCGCGCGTGCCGCAGGGCTTTGACGGCTTTCGCCTCGTGCACCTGAGCGACCTGCACGGGCGGCATTTCGGCGCGCAGGATGAGCGGCTGCTCGCCGCCGTGGCTGCCGCAAAGCCGGACATGATCGCCCTGACCGGTGACTTTGTGGACGACCACAGCAGCGTGGAAGAGCTCGAGACGCTGATGCGCGGCCTTGCCGCCATCGCGCCGACGTACTATGTCACCGGCAACCACGAGTGGGGCGCGCACAAGGCGCGCAACATGGTGGCGTCGCTGCGTGCCTGGGGCGTGACGTGCCTGGAAAACGAATTTGTCCCGCTCACACGCGGCGGCGACACGCTGCTGCTTGCCGGCATCCACGACCCCAACGGCTTTGCCGACCAGAAAACGCCTGAGGCGCTGGCTGCGGAGGTGTACGCCGCAGCGGGCACACCCTTCTGGCTTCTGCTCGCGCACCGAAACGACCGCTTTAACGGCGGATACTGCCGTCTGGGCGCTGACCTCACGCTCAGCGGCCACGCCCACGGCGGCGTGTGGCGGCTGCCGTTCACCGACGGGCTGGTCGACGCGTCGATGCACCTTTTCCCCTCGTTCACCAGCGGGCTCTACCACTGCACCGACGAGAGCTGCACGGGTGCGCAGGTGTTTGTCTCGCGCGGGCTGGGCAACTCGCCGCACATCGTCCCACGCATCCTCAACCGCCCGCAGGTGGCGGTGATCACCCTGAAAAAGGAGGGCTGAGCGCATGCAGGAATATTTCGCCGGAAGCTATGACGTTGCCGTCGTCGGCGCGGGGCACGCCGGCATCGAGGCCGCGCTGGCGAGCGCGCGACTGGGCATGAAAACGCTGTGCCTGACCATCAACCTGGACGCCGTGGGCAACATGCCCTGCAACCCCGCCATCGGCGGCACGGGCAAGGGGC
>CAYPLM010000025.1:0-15017 GCA_964411575.1 uncultured Oscillibacter sp.
CGTTAATTGTGTGCGGGGGTCATTTTCCCGTCTTGGGGGAAAGAAAGATGGACATGTTGCGTCCTTCCAGCTTGGGCTCTTTATCCAGTGTCGCCACTCCGGAGCATTCTGCGGCAAAGCGCACCAGCAGATCGCGGCCGATCTCCGTATGCGCCATCTCACGCCCGCGGAAGCGAACGCTGACCTTGACACGGTTGCCGTCGGACACGAATTTCTGGGCATTCTTGAGCTTGGTGTTGAAGTCACCCACGTCGATTCCGGGCGACATGCGCACTTCCTTGATCTCCACGACGTGCTGGTTTTTCTTGGCTTCCTTTTCACGCTTGCCCTGTTCGAAGCGATACTTGCCGTAGTCAAGCAGCTTGCACACAGGCGGCGTGGCCTGCGGAGAGATCTTCACCAGGTCGAGCCCCTGCTCGTCAGCGATGCGCTGCGCAGCAGCGGCAGACATGATTCCCAGCTGCTCGCCATTGGAGCCGATCAGACGGATCTCGCTGTCGCGAATGTCCTCATTGAGCTGATGCACGATGTTGCTAATAACCGAAGCACCTCCATTGAAAATTTTGCGCAAACAAAAAACGGACGCGGCCAGCCGCACCCGTACAACGAAAACGCAGACCTGCCCCGCCCGCGCGGAGAAAGCTGCCGATCATTGACCCCTTTGCTGCCGCTGGGGGTGAGGGCGGATGCGCCCTGCTTTGTTTTGCGTGCGTATTGTACCACCGGAAAGGCAACCTGTCAAGCACTTTTTCTGCATTTTTTCAGGCTTTGCGTATAATTTTTGCCGCAAATGTCAACAATATCCCCGCACAGCCAAGGGAAAGGAGGCGAGGACGGTGAAGGACGGCAAGAATAAGCAGAACGAGCGCGGCAGCGACCGCGGCGCCGCGCAGGAGCAGAACGGCAAAACCGAACAGTAAACGGCGAGGGAGGAGCGTAAGGGGCTCCTCCCTCGTTTTGGCTGCAAAAGAAAGCGGCGTTACATCTGCTCCATGCGCGCGATGGCATCGCTGAGCCACTCGCCCGAGAAGTCCTCAATACGCCCTTCGTCGGACAGCTGGGCAAGCGCGGGGTCGATGGGCATCTGCGCGAGCAGCGGCAGACCGTGCCGCGCCGCAGCCTCCGCCGAGCGCCCCTCGCCGAAGAGAAAGACCTTCCTGCCGCAGTCGGGGCAGGTGAGGTAGCTCATGTTCTCCACTACGCCCACGAGAGGAATGTCCATCTTCTCGGCCATCTTCACCGACTTTTCCACCACCATTGAGACGAGCTCCTGCGGGGTGGCGACGATCACCGCGCCGTTGAGCGGGATCATCTGGAACACGCTCAGCGCCACGTCACCCGTGCCCGGCGGCATGTCGACGAGCAGATAGTCTACATCCCAGAGAACGTCCGTCCAGAACTGGCTCACCACGCCGCCGATGACAGGCCCACGCCAGAGCACCGGGTCGGTCTCGTCGTCGAGCAGCAGGTTGATGGACATCACCTCGATGCCGCTGGCCGTCTCGCTGGGGAGGATGGCATTTTCGGTGCCGCAGGCCTTTTCGTGCAGGCCGAAGCACTTGGGGATGGACGGGCCGGTGATGTCGGCGTCAAGGATGCCGACGCGGTAGCCCTTGCGGCGCAGAGACACGGCGAGCTGGCTGGTGACCATCGACTTGCCGACGCCGCCCTTGCCGGACACCACGCCGAACACCTTGCCGATGCGCGCGTCAGGGTGATGCGGCTTGAGCAGTGACTGCGGAGCCGTGCGCTCGGCGCAGCTTTCGCCGCAGGTCGAGCAGTTGTGGGTATTCGCTCATGATGGATTCTCCTTATCAGATAATGTTGAGTATAGAATAAACCTTAAAGCCGAGCATGTCAATCCCAACGGTGGCGACGCACGGCCTCAAGCAGGTCGGGGTGCCGCGTGCGCAGACCGGGGTGAGAGCGCAGCAGACGGCGCTCAAAGATATCCTGCCCATCACGCAGGGAACGGATACGCTCGCGCAGCTCGTCGGCGCGTTCGGACAGCTGCTCTTTGAGCGCGTGCAGCTTTTCCAGACGGTTGCCCAGCTGGATGGCGCTGCGCACGGAGAGCACCGTGTCCGTCAGATAGATGCCGCAGAGGAAGGAGGCGAGCGGCACGATCACGCCGCTGCCCAGCCCCAGCAGCGCGCCGTGGCCGTAGATGGGACAGAGAAAGCCGTTTAAAAAGCCGCGCTTTTCGCACAGCCGCCCCTTGGGGATGGAGCAGTAGAGCATCTCGCCGCACCAGCCCAGCCCACTGTAGGCGATGAAGAGCAAAAACGCGGCGCAAAGCTCGTCGAAGGAACGGGGGATGAGCATGCCCCCCTCTTTCTGTGATATGGGGAAGGCTCAAAGCGTGAGGACGTTTACGCCCTCGCGCTCCGCCAGCAGCCGCGCCTCGCGACTCTGGCAGGTGAGAAGCAGGATCTGACGCGTCCGGCTCTCGCGCAGCAAAAGCTCCAGCGCGGCGGCGCAGCGCATGTCGTCAAAGCACACCAACGCGTCGTCCAGCACCAGCGGCGCGGGCTCATCTGCCGGGAGCACCAGCTCGCAGATGGCAAGGCGCACGGCAAGGTACAGCTGATCGGCTGTGCCGCGGCTTAATAGCGCGGCGCTGTGTGCGGCGGCGGAACCGCATTCGGCAGCCGAGGCGGCGAGCGTGCGGTCGAGCAGCACGGAGTCGTACCGTCCGCCGGTCATCTCGGCAAAAAGCTCGCCCGCGCGCTTGCCGAGCGCCGGGGAAAAGCGCGCTTGCAGTGCGGCATTGGCACGCGAGAGCGTCTCCTGCGCCAGCGCGATGGCATCGTATTCCTCCTGTAGCTGCGCGCGTTCAAGCTCCAGCGTGTCGATGCGGGCGCGAAGCTCGAGCGGGTCGCCGAGCACACGCAGCTGCCCGGCGGCGTGGTCGACGGTGCGCTGCGCCTCACGCCGCTGCGCCTCAAGCGCGGCAAGCGCCGCGTCCAGCGCGCTGCGGCTGCGCGCTGGACGCTCCACAGGCTCGCGCGGGGCGTCGGGCAGCTTGTCCGAGAGCAGTTCGCAGCGCAAACGCTTCTCCTGCGCGCTGCGCTCGAGCGCTTCCAGGTGGTCGCGGCGGGAGAGCGCGTCGCGAAGATAGGGCCGCCAGGCGGTTTTGCCCGCGTCTGGCAGCAGAGCAGAGAGGGAGGCTTCCGACAAGGCGTAGGCGTTTCGCAGAGCGTCGGCGGCGGCGCGCGCCTGGGTGAGCGCCGCGTCAAGCGTCAGGCGGCGGGCGGCGCGCTCCCTGCGCATGCGCCGGGAGCGCCGGTGGTAGAGAAGAAGGGCGGCGGATAAAAGCGCCGCTGCGCCGCCGGCGAAGAGCGCAGCGGTGTGCAGGCGCATCAGCAGCGTGCACAAAAGGCAGCACAGCGAGAGCGACAGAAGGATCGGTAGCAGGAAAAACAGCGCGCCCCGCTGGGGCGTTGTCTGCGCGTCGAAGGCGTCGAGCGCATGCTGTGCCTCGCGCTGCGCCGTTTCGGCCTCACCGAGCTGCGCGGCGGTGTCCTCCAATGCGTCGAGCCGCGCCTGCGCCTGCGCGATCACCTCGCGCGTGGGCGTGCGCGCCTCTTCCAGAAGCTGCGCGCACAGCGAGGCCTTCTCTTCGGCGAGCCGCGCCTGCTCTGCGGCCTCGGCGGCGGCGCGAACGCGCTCTTGCGCGTCTGCCAGCTCGTGCAGACGCAGCGCCTCGCGCAGCTGCGCTTCCTCGTCGGAGAGGGCGCTGAGGCGCGCGGCGGCCTCCTGCTGTTCGCGTGCAAGCTGGTGCAGCTGTGTGAGCGTGCCGTTGGCGGCGGCAAGCTGCCCTTCCAGCTCGGGCAGACGGCCGGTTTTGTTGTGACGGCGGCGGTTGAGCTGCTTTTTCAGCCGCTCTGCCGCCTCGGAGTACGACGCGCTTTCCTCTCCCGTGGAGATCAGCGCGGCAATGCGCCGCTCAAGCTCGGCATCCTGCTGCACGGCCAGCTCACTCTGGTGGATGAAGGCGCTGCGCTCATACACCTCGCGCGGTACGCCCAGCAGCGCCGAGCCACAGTCTGCCGCGCTCAGCCAGGGCACGGCCTCGCCCGTCCCGGCATAGGTGGCGGAAAAGCGCGCCATCGGCGCGTTGGCACGTGCGGTGTCGCGGCGCAGCACGATCTGCTCGCCGCGTGCCTCCAGCTCCAAAAGCCCGCTCATCGGCGCGCCGGACCAGGGGGCGTAGCGGTTTTTCTCGGCCAGCGTGCCGCGCTCGCGCGCAGGGAAGCCGTAGAGCATCGTGCGCAGAAAGGCGGCCAGCGTGGACTTTCCTGCCTCGTTGGGCGCCTGAATGATGTTGAGCTGAGGGGACAGGTGCAGCTCGCGCCCGTCCAGCGCGCCGAACGAGGCGCGCAGCGATCGGATCCTCATAAAACAGGTTACGCCTCCTTTGCGCAGTATCTTTTCTATTATAGCATCGTTGCCCCTGCGGATGCAACCGGCAATTTCGCTGAAAAGCCTAAGGGCGCGCTGTATCTCGCAGCGCGCCCGGTGAAATTAAAATCGAACGCTTTGCGGGGCTGCTGCAAAACACATTGCAGCAGCCCCGTTTCTCTTGTGCTTATTGCATCAGAAGGTACACCAGTACGACCGTCAGGCCCAGCCCGGCGGAGAGCAGATCCAGCGAAAGTGTGCGCGAGGCGGCGTGCCGCTGCCGCTCGTGCGCATAGCTCTCCTGCCGACGCGGCACCACGATGCGCGGCGCACGGAAGAACACGGCCTTCATCCCCAGCGCCACCGCCCAGTCGCCCAGGCTTGCCAGAAGCCGCGCGCAGAACGCGCCGCACCACATGCTGCCCTTCGCCGCCGCGTCGCCCAGCGCTGCGAGCACGCGGGCAAAGAGCGCACCCAGCCGGACGGCCAGCGCCGCCGCCGTGTCGCCCACAGCCGCCGCCGCGCGGGCCGGAAGCGCCGCAGCGTCCAGCAGCCGTAGCCCCAGGGTGAGCAGCGTCTGTCCCAGCCGCGCGCGCAGCGCGTCCACCCGCACGCGAAGCCACGCCAGCGCGCGCGTGCGCATCACGCCAAAATACACTGCCGCCGCGATGCCAAGCGAGATCGCCGCACCCTTGAGGTTCGCCCATACGAAATAGTGCACCGCGTGCAGATGCGACGAGTCGCCGCCCAGCGTCGCTTCGGCAAAGCGCGCCAGCGGCTCCATCAGCGCATGGGGGAACAGTCCGCCCAGCGTCAGAACCAGCGCACCCAGCGCCAGCACAACGGCGGTGGGACGGTCGGCGCGCTCCGCCTTGAACGGCCGCGCGGATCGGCATACGAACAGCGTGACAAAAAGATTTGTCATGTACGCTGCCGTCAGCCCGCCGGAGAACAGGAACAGCGCCTCGCACACGCGGTACAGCGCGCCGCCGGAGAGGGCGATGTGCTCCACCAATGCCTCGTGCAGCAGTGTTTTGCTGACGTAGCCGCTCCAAAGTGGTACGCCGCCGATGCTCAGCGCCGCCGCCAGAAACGGCAGCATCAACCACGGCTTTCCGCGTCCGTAGCCGCGCACCTCGTCAAGGTCGAGGCTGTGCGCGCCCACATACACAACGCCCGCCGCGGTGAAAAGCACCAGCTTGATGAGCGAGTGGTTGAGCATGTGCAAAAGCGTGCCCCATACGGCAATGGCATTGTGATGCCCCAGCAGACACTGTGCCGCCGCGCCCACGAGGATAAAGCCGATCTGTGACATCGATGAGCAGGCCAGCGTGCGCTTTAGATCGCGCGAGAGCACCGCCAGCACGGCACCCAGCAGCATCGTCACCGTGCCCAGCACCAAAAGAAGGTCGCCCCATCGTGCGTCACCGAAGAAGAGGCTGCTCGACACCAGCAGCACGCCGTACACGCCCGATTTTGTCAGAATGCCCGAAAGCAGCGCACTCGCCGGGGCGGGCGCCACGGGGTGCGCCATCGGCAGCCACAGGTGCAGCGGGAACATGCCCGCCTTTGCGCCGAAGCCGACGAGCATCAGCGCCCCCGCAGCGTAAAGCCACAGCTGCGGCTCCACCGCGCCCAGCGCGGCAAGATCGAGCGTGCCGAAAGCGGCATACAGCAGGTAAAGCCCCATCAAAAGCGCCATGCCGCCGAACACCGCCACGCCCAGATACACCCGCGCCGCGTGCAGCGCGCCGGGCGTTTCGTTCTGCGCCACCCACACCCACGAGGTGAAGCTCATCACCTCAAAAAAAGCGAACAGCGTCAAAAGCTCGCCCGCCAGAAATACGCCGCAAAGCGCGCCCAGCGTGATGAGCCAGAAAAAGTCGTAGCGCGCGCGGTGTGCGCCGTGGTGAGAAAAGTAGGACGGCGAAGTGAGCGCTGTACCCAGCCACAGCGTGCAGGCCACGCAGCAAAGAAGCGCGCCCAGTCCCGTCACGCGCAGCGAAAGCCCCAGCGCCGGAAGCGCCAGCTCGGCGCCCACACGCCCGGTGAGCACGAACGCGAGTGCCAGCTCAGCCGCGCACACAAGCCCGGCCGCGCGGCCGCGCACCTTCGCCTTGCACAAAAGAAGCGCCGGCGCCGCCGCAAAGGGGAGAAAAACAAGCGCGAAGAGCATCATGCCGCACCTCCGATCTGCGCAAGAAGCGCCGTAAGACGCGGCGAGCAGAGCGCCAGCGCCACACCCAGAACCGCCAGCACAGTGGTGGGCACGCGCATCTGCGCGTCGGCCTCATGCGTCTCGGGCAGCGCCACACCGTTTTTGGGGAAAAACGCGTTGATGCACACCGGCAGAAGGTACAGCGCAGTCAGCACCGCCGACACCACCAGCGCAAACGCGCCGAAAAGCGCCGCCGTCGAGCCGTTTTCCACGCACGCCGTGGCGATAAGCCACTTGCCCGCAAAGCCGCCCAGCGGCGGCAGACCCATCAGCCCCAGCGCTGCCACGGTGAACGCCGCCATCGTGCGCGGCATCACGCGCCCCAGTCCCGATAGCTCATAGGTGTACTCCTTCCCGCTGTGCACGAGTACCGCGCCCGCGCAGAAAAAGAGGACGATCTTCAAAAGCGCGTGGTACACCATGTGTGTCAGCCCCGCCGTCAGCCCCGCATTCGACATCACCGAAAGCCCCAGCACGATGTAGGAGAGGTTGCTCACCGTGGAGTAGGCCAGGCGGCGCTTGAGATGCGGTGTGCGCAGCGCGCGGATCGATCCGAAGAGAATCGTTCCCGCCGCCGCCAGCAGGCAAATCGTCTGCGCAGAGGTGCCGCGCAGAAAGTCCGCGCCGAAGCCAAAATAGATCAGCCGCGCGATGGCAAACACGCCCGACTTGACCACCGCCACCGCGTGCAGCAGCGCCGTCACTGGTGTGGGCGCCACCGACGCGTCGGGCAGCCACCCATGCAGCGGGCACACCAGCGCTGCCACGGTGAACGCCGCCATCGTGCGCGGCATCACGCGCCCCAGTCCCGATAGCTCATAGGTGTACTCCTTCCCGCTGTGCACGAGTACCGCGCCCGCGCAGAAAAAGAGGACGATCTTCAAAAGCGCGTGGTACACCATGTGTGTCAGCCCCGCCGTCAGCCCCGCATTCGACATCACCGAAAGCCCCAGCACGATGTAGGAGAGGTTGCTCACCGTGGAGTAGGCCAGGCGGCGCTTGAGATGCGGTGTGCGCAGCGCGCGGATCGATCCGAAGAGAATCGTTCCCGCCGCCGCCAGCAGGCAAATCGTCTGCGCAGAGGTGCCGCGCAGAAAGTCCGCGCCGAAGCCAAAATAGATCAGCCGCGCGATGGCAAACACGCCCGACTTGACCACCGCCACCGCGTGCAGCAGCGCCGTCACTGGTGTGGGCGCCACCGACGCGTCGGGCAGCCACCCATGCAGCGGGCACACCGCCGCCTTTACGCCGTAGCCGAAAAAGCCGAACAGGAACACCGCACGCAGCAGATCTTCCGCTCCGGCGCATTTTTCCGCGTTCAGCACGCCGCCGAGGGTGAAGTTGAGCGTAGTGCCGTACTGCATCAGAAACACCAGCACCGCAAACACCACCGCCGCGCCGGAAAAGGAATAGATGAGGTATTTTCGCCCTGCCCAGCGCGCCTCGGGTGTCATCGTGTGCATCACCAGCGGCAGCGTGGAGAGCGTCAAAAGCTCATAGAAAATGTACAGCGTGAGAAAATCTTCGGCAAAGGCGATGCCCAGCACCACGCCGAAGCTCATCAAAAAGAAGGAGAAAAACTTACGCTCGCGCCCCTCGTGGCGCATGTAGGAAAACGCATACACCGTGGTCAGCGGCCACAGCACGCTCACCAGCACGGCAAACGCCGCCCCCATGCCGTCGATGCGGAAGGAGAGGGTGAGTCCGCTTTCAAATTCCACCAGCGTGCAGGCCGTGACGGCTGCGCCCCGGTGCAGCGAGACGAGCACGGCGGCAAGCGCGGTGAGCGCGGTGAGCACGGTGAGGCAGAGCACCGCCGCGCGGCTTTTCTGCGTGAAGGGCGCGCTGCGTTGGCGCAGCAGCATCGTGCCGCCGCACAGCACCGGCAGCAGCACGGGAAGAGCGGTGAGCATCGCCATATGCCCCTCCCGCTCAGACAAGCGCCGCCGCCAGCGGCGCAAGCAGCTGCGTCATCGTGCCGGAGAACACGCCCAGAACCAGCACGGCCGCCGCAAAGACGAGCAGCGGCACGCGCATCGCCCAGCCCACCTCACGCTCCTGCGGCACAAAGTCCTCGCCGGGGAAAAAGCCGTCGGCCACGATGGGCAGCAGGTACAGCGCCGTTAAAAGCGCGCTCACCAGTAGCACGACCGCCGCCGCGCAGCCGAACACCGCGTCCTGTGCCAGCGCGCCGGTGGCGAGATACCACTTGGAGAAGAAGCCGCCCGTGGGCGGGATACCGATCAGAGACAGCGACGCGAGCGTGAAGCAGCCCAGCGTCACGGGCATTTCCCGCCCGATGCCGCGATAGTCACCGCAGTGCAGCCGTCCCGTGCGGAAGATCATAGCGCCCGCGCCCAGAAACAACGCGCACTTGGCGCACGCATGGAAAAGGATTTGCAGCAGCGCGCCCAAAAGTCCCTGCGGCGAGAGCAGCAAAATGCCCAGCAGTGCATACGATACCTGCGACACCGTGGAGTACGCCAGCCGCTTTTTTAAGAGCTTTTCCTTGTACGCCAGCATCGATCCGGTGAAGATGGTCGCCAGCGCGATACCCAGAAGCCACTTCTGCGCCCAGGTGCCGCGCAGCAGCTCCGCGCCAAAGACAAAATACGTCACGCGCACGATTGCCAGCACGCCGCCCTTGGTGATGATGCCCGAGAGCACCGCGCTTGCCGGGGCAGGCGCTACGGGGTGCGCCGTGGTCAACCACGCCTGCAGGGGCAGGAGACCCGCCTTGCAGCCAAAGCCCATGGTCATCAGAAACCACGCTGTCACCAGCCGCGTCTCGCGCGAGGTGAGGATGCCGCCTGCGGCAAAATCCCCCATGCCGCCGCTGCCTGCGATCAGAAACGCGCCGAACAGCGCGCACGCCGCGCCCGCCACGCTGTAGCCGAGGTACTTAATGGCTGCGTGGCGCGCCTCCTCCGTGCCGCTGTGGAGCACGAGCGGCACGGTGATGAGCGTCATCAACTCGTAAAAAAGGTACATCGTCACCACGTTTCCGGCGAAGCACAGCCCCATCAGCACGCCCAGCGTCATGGTGTAAAACCCGAAAAACTGGCTCTCGCGCCCCTCATGGGCGATGTAGGGCACGGCAAAGGGGAGCACGAGCGTCCACACCGACGCGATGAGCAACGCGAAAAAGCGCCCCAGACCGTCGAGCGCGAGGCGCAGCGTCAGACCGCCGGCCACATGCCCGAGGACGAGAGGCTCGCTTCCGCTCAGGCAAACCGCCAGCACCGCGCCCAGCGCGGCGCATAGCGTCACCGCCGCCACGGCGGTGCGGGCCCGGCGCGTGCGCAGACGGAACACGACGGCGCCGCCGAGCAGGGGGAGGATGATGGGAATGAGCAGCATACGGCATTCTCCTTCTATAGCAATAGTCAGCTTAAAATGCGTCATTGCGAGCCAGCGACCGATGTCACTGGTGTGGCAATCCGCTTCTTTTTTGCGGTTTCAAGTATTTCTGACGCGGGAAATGCGGATCCCCACGTCGACGCACGCTTTTGACAGCCTGATATAAATGACCTTCTACATCAGCTCGAGTCCCAGCGCGATCAGCCGGTCGATAGGGTCGTACTCTACGCCAAGCAAGATCACCAGCGCGATCAGGCAGAGCGTGGCAAGGGTGAAGCAACGGTCACGCGGTGCGCTGTGCGTCGGCTCGGCGTCGTCGGCTCCGTGCGACCAGATGGCGGCGACGGCGGGAATGTAGTAAAGCGCGTTGCACACCGTGGAGATGGTGATCACGGCGATGGTGGCGCTCATTTTTTCCGCCGTCTGCACGCCGGCGGAAGCGAGGTTGAGCTTGGAGGAAAAGCCCGCCAGCAGCGGGATACCGATCATCGACAGCGCGCCGACAGTGAAGCCCACGCCCGCCAGCACGTCGCGGTAGGCGCTTGCGCGCAGGTCGCGCCAGCTTTTTCGGTGCCCGCTGACGGCGATGAGCCGCCCCGTGCAGCAAAACAGCAGCGGCTTGGACACCGCGTGCACCAGAAGCTGGAAGCACGCCGCCGCCATGCCCGCCTGCGTGCCCAGCCCCACGCCGGCAAACAGGTAGCCCATCTGCGCGACAGACGAGTAGGCGAGCATGCGCTTGCTGTTGCGCTCGTCCAGCGCGGCAAAGGAGCCGAACAGCATCCCGGCCACACCAAGCGCAAACACGATGTCATCAATGTGCAGCGTGCGCACGCCGTCGAGCGTGAACACGCGGTAGTAAATGCTGATCAGCAGTACCGCCGTGCCCTTGAGCACCACGCCGGAGAGCATGGCACTTGAGGCGGTGGTGGCGCTTGCGTGCGCAGGCGGAAGCCAGCGGTGGAAGGGGAAGAGCGCGCTCTTCACGCCCAATCCCACGATCATCAGCCCCGCCAGCACGCGCAGCGCCGTGCGGTACTGCCATGTGCCGTACAGCACGCGCACCGCCTGTCCCAGCTGCGGCATGAGAAGCTGCCCCGTTACGCTGTACAAAAGCACGATGCCCAGCAGGAAAAGCCCCGAGCCTAAAAGGCTCAAAAAGAGGTAGCGCACGCTCGCTGTGAGCGTCGGACCCTGTTCCTTTGCCATCACCAGCGCTACAGCCGACATGGTGGAGATCTCCACGAACACATAGCCGGTGAACAGGTCGTTGGTGTAGGTGAGGGCGAAGAGAGCAGCAAGTGTGAGGTTGACCATGGTGCAGTAGAGCGGCGTTTTCTCCTCGGGGACGTCGAGCAGCAGGTCGGCGTGTCCGCCCAGCAGCGACAGCGCCGTGATCAGCGAGAACGTCAGCGAGAAGAGCGCCTGCAGCGGCCCCGCGCGCAGCTCGTTGCCCAGCGGCGCGGAAAAGCGCCCCATGGCAAAGTCGATGCGCGTGCCGTGCACGGAAAGCGCGTACAGCAGCACCGCCGACAGCGCCGCCGCCAGCAGCGCCGAGGCGAGCGTGACGGCAAGCGAAATGCGGCGGGAGCGCATGGGAGCAAGCGCGATGGCCGCGCCGAGAAAGAGGAAAATGCAGAAAAACGGGATGTATGCATACCATGCCATACGCTATTCCTCCCCGCGCGTGAGCACCGCCAGCTCGCGGATGTCGGTGGTGCCGTATTTACGGTGGATGCGCTGGATGAGCGCGAGGGAGAACGCGCTCACGCTCACGCTGACCACGATGCCCGTGAGCACCAGCCCCGTGGGGATGGGGTTGACGTACAGCGCCGCCGCAGCTTCCTGCGTGCCCGGCGCAACGATGGGGGCGGAGCGCCCCTCCACATAGCCGCGCGAGGCCAGCAGCAGAAACACCGCCGCGTCCATGATGTTAAAGCCGATCACCTTGCGTATCAGCTCGCGCTGATGCAGCAGCGTGGAAAGCCCGCTGACAAACAGCGCCGCCGCAGCGATGGCATAGCGGTTTTCAAGAAGTGCCTCAAGTGCTTGCAGCATACCGCCGCTCCTTTCGTGAAAGAATCAGATCTCGCCGTGGGCAAAAAGCGCGTAAAAGCCGTACATCGTGCTCATCACCACCAGCGCCACGGCGATGTCGATGGGCAGCATGATGCTCCTCGCGGGCACCAGCTCGCCGCGCGTGAGGATGAACAGCGCGAAAAGTGCCCAGTAAAGCAGCAGCCCCGCCGTGCGCAGCAGAAGAAAGCGCCGCCTTGGCATCAGCCGCTGCGCCGCCTGACGGCCGCTTGCCTCGGAGACGAGGATCAGCGCCGCGCTCAAAACAGCTCCGGCGGAAAAACCTCCGCCCGGCGTGCTCTCGCCGCCGAGCAGCACATAAAAGCCGTAGAGCGCGATGCACGGCGACAAAAGCGCGCCCATACGCGAGAACACGAGGTCGCTGTGGCGCGCTTCGGCCATTTCCTCGCGGCGCAGGGCAAAGCGCTCGGCGAGACTGTGTGCGCCGTTGTCGTGTTCGAGCAGCAGCAACACGCAGCAAAGCGCCAGAAACAGCACGCAGCTCTCGCCCAGTGTGTCGAAGCCACGGTAGGCGAAGATCATCGCCGACACGGCATTGGCCTCGCCCGTCTCCGCCTCCGCGCGGGTGAGATACTCGGCGGACACGGCGTTGTTGGTGGGGTTGTCTGCCGCGCCGTAGGGCGGCAGGGTGAGCATGGTGTACACCAGCACGGCGAAAAGCACCACGCACAGCGCCGTGGCTGCCACATGAAAGCGGCGCAGGAAGTTCAGCAGCTGACGATGGAGCGCCTCCTCGTCGAGCACGATGCGCTCGCGCTGCGTGCGTACGCGCGGCTCGTGCAGCGTGTGCTCCAGCTTTGGCGGCCGGTCGCCGTCGATCCACTCGCGCAGGCGGGTGAGAAGGGGGACGGAATTACTCATCTCTGGTTCCTTTCAGCGCATGGATGCTGCGCAGGGTCTGGAAAAACAGCACGCCCGTCACGCCCGCGCCCAGCGCGGCCTCCGTGATGGCAAGATCGGGGCACTCGAGCACCAGCCACAGCACCGACAGAATAAGCCCGAAGGCCGTGAACAGAATTACTGCCGAGAGCGTGCGCTTTGCGCGCGGCGCGGCGAAAGCGCAAAACAGCAGCGAGAGAAGGAGGAGACATTCAAAGGCCGTTTTCATTGCTGCTCTTCCTCCCAACGCGGGGTTTGCTGCGTCATAAATTCAGCCTTTGCGATCAGGTGGCTCATGATCGGCCCTGTCAGCCACAAAAACGCCACCAGCAGCAGGTATTTCCCCGCTGCCGCGCTCAGCCCGCGCAGTACCACGCAGCCTGCCGCCAGAAACGCCGCGCCCAGCGTGTCGGCCAGAGCCGCCGCGTGCATGCGGTCGAGCACGTAGCCAAAGCGGAACGTGCCCACCACCGCTGTGAGCATGGCGAAAAGCCCCAACGCAATCAGCGCATATCCGATCAGCTCTCTCATGACACGTCCTCCCTGTGTGTGCGGTGCTCGGTCACCTTTTCCCTGCGCATCTGCTCGCGCCGGCGGCGGATGACCAGCTTGCACAGCACCGCAATGGTCACAAAGCTCACCAGCGCGTACAAAAGCGCCACGTCCAGCAAAAAGTCCTCCTCCAACAGCAGCGACAAAAGGCACATCATGCCCAGCGCCAGCGTTGAGATGAGGTTGACCGCCACAATGCGGTCGGTAAAGCGTCTGCCGCGCACGGCGCGTACCGCTGCGGCGAACAGCAGCAGCGCCAGCACGATTAGCGCGGCGGCGAGAAAGGTCCCTTTCATGCCTCCTCCATTTCCCGCAGACGGCGCACAAAGCCGTGCTGCGCAAGGCCGTCGGCCATCGACGCGTCCAGTGCGTGCACGCGGAACTCGCCGTGCTCGATCTCCACGGTGATGGTGCCGGGCGTGAGCGTGATGGAGTTTGCCAGCAGCACGCGCAGCTCGTCGCTTTGCAGCGCAGGCGTAAAGCGCACAAGGCGCGGCGCGCGTTTTCTGCCGCTCCACACCAGGATCATCACCTGCACGGCGGACAGCACGATCTGCCCGAGGAGGTAGACGGCGTAGCGCACGGTGAGCCATATCCTGCGCGGCGAGGGGCGCGGCGCAGGCGCGCGCAGGAAGCGGAAAAGCGCCCACAGCGCCAGACTCAGTCCCGCGCCGACGAGCAGCGACTGCGGCGCAAGACTGCCGGTGAGCAGCAGCCACAGCAAAAAAAGGACGATGGGCATGTGAAAACTCCTTTCTGCCCGCGTGGGGGAAAGCGGCAGCTGGCCGCTTTCGCCGAAAAACGGGTCGGCAGGGGTGCGCCTGAAGCAGGTGTTGACGAACTGCCGACCCGGTGAGGGGGAACGAAATGTGAAAGCTTTGCAGGGATTTAACATATTACATATTATAATAAACACAAGCCCTGTAAGTCAACGGGGGGAATGGGAAAAAAGAAAATTTTTCTTTTGCTTCGACGCGCTTTTTCGCTTGTTTCCCACAGACAAGCGTGGTATGATGGAGCCGGAGAAAAACCACTCAAAAGGAGGATCCTCTTATGAAGCTTTCCATCGAGCTGGCACATGCCATCCCGTTTTTATCCCTGCCCTATGAGGAGGCGCTGCGTCCGCGCCTGCAGCGCGCACAGCAGAACCTGCAAAACGGCGGCGGCGCCGGCGACGATTTCATCGGCTGGGTCAAGCTGCCCGAGCAGTACGACCGTGAGGAGTACGCGCGCATTCAGGCTGCGGCGAAAAAGATCCAGAGCGACTCGAAGGCGCTGGTGGTTATCGGCATCGGCGGCAGCTATCTTGGCGCGCGCGGCGTGATCGACTGCCTCTGCTCGCCCAACTATAACCTCAAAAAGAAGAACACGCCCAACATCTACTTCATCGGCAACGGCCTGTCCTCCGATGCGCTGCGTGAGGTGATGGAGCTGCTCGGCGACGACGATTTTTCCGTCAACGTCATCTCCAAGTCCGGCACCACCACCGAGCCCGCCGTGGCCTTCC
>CAYPLM010000026.1:0-13495 GCA_964411575.1 uncultured Oscillibacter sp.
TGACCAGCGAGTCGACATGCTCGGTGAGCTCCTTGATGCCCGCCTCGGCGGCGCGCATGCGGCGCGGCCCTTCAAACGGGAAGGGCTTTGTGACCACGGCCACGGTGAGGATGCCCTGCTCCTTGGCGATCTCGGCCACGATGGGCGCGCCGCCGGTGCCCGTGCCGCCGCCCATACCCGCGGCGATGAACACCATGTCGGTGTCCTCAAGCGCCTTGGCGATCTGCGTGCGGCTCTCCTCGGCAGCCTTGCGCCCCACCTCGGGGTCGGCTCCTGCGCCCTGTCCATGGGTCAGCTTTTCGCCGATCTGGATTTTATACGTCGCGCTCGAAACGTTGAGCGCCTGCTTATCCGTGTTGACGGCGACGAAATCCACGCCGCGCGTCCCGCTGCGTACCATGCGGTTAACGACGTTGTTGCCGCCGCCGCCCACGCCGATGACCTTGATCTTGACAACGCTCTCAGGCCCAGTCTCCAATCCGAATGCCATGATGGGTTCCTCCTGCTGTATGTTGTGTATTGCGGCGAAAAATGCCGCAGTATCGTGTAGTCTATTCCATTCCTATTGTAAGCCACTTTTGTCGCGCGGTCAATAGGCGGATTTGATTTTGGTGCAATTTTTTGCGCTGCGCGCTCAGCGTTCGGGTGCCTCGCCGGGGATATAGCTGGATTTTCCGTCGACCATGAGGTTGATCACACCCGTCTGGTTATCCTCCAGCTCTTCCACGGTGCGCAGAAGATAGCGCAGACGGCGGCTGTAGTCCGAATCCCAGGGCAGCTCCACGGTGAAACGGTTCAGATACGAAAAGCGCAGACGTGTGGCGTCGGACAGGTCGACCCGGCCAAGACCGGCCAGCACGCCCTGCTGCTGCGCCGCGTCAAGCAGCGTGAGAAGCGCCGTGCACAGCGCCTCATCCTCGAAGCGCAGTGCGCCGCCGCTCACGCCCTCCTGCACCACCGCGCCCTGTATCAGCGTCAGCCCCTCAGGGCGCACGCCGCTTTGCTCGAGCAGCTTTCCCTTCGTGCTGATAAACCAGTAGCCGCCCGCCCCGTCGCCCACAGCAGCCGCAGCGCGGCACTCTGTGACGGTGATAAAAAGCGACGAGGGCAGCCCCCGGCGGATCGACACGCTCTCCACATATGGCAGCGCGCTGTAAATGCGCTGCGCGGCGGCGACCTTGTTCAAGAGAAACAGGTTGTCACCTGTTTCGATGCCGGAGGCGGCAAGAATTTCGTCCTGCGTGTAGCGAAGGTTTCCCTCCACGGTGATGGTCTCGGCCTTGAAGAAAATGGTCAGCGCCGCCGCAACCGCGCCGAGCATCAGCGTAAGGCACAAAAGCCGCGTAAGCGCCTGAAATCTGCCGCGGCGATAGCGGTGTGCGCCGCGCTTGTGTGCCATGCTGCTCCCTCCTTCAGGTGGTTTCTTCCGTGCGGATGATCTGCGCGCCCAGCGCGCCAAGGCTGCGCTCAATATGCTCGTAGCCCCGGTCAATATGCTCCACGGCGGAAATGCGGGTGGTCCCCTCGGCGCAAAGCCCCGCGAGCACCAGCGCCGCCCCGCCGCGCAGGTCAGTGCAGCGCACGGACGCGCCGTGCAGCCGCTCCACGCCGCTCACCACGGCCACGCGCCCTGCCACGCGGATATCCGCGCCCATGCGCAGCAGCTCGCCGACGTGGCGATAGCGACTTTCAAACATGTTTTCGATGAACACCGTAGCCCCGGTGCCGCGCAGCAGCGCAGACATGAGAAGGCTCTGCGCGTCGGTGGGAAAGCCCGGATAGGGCGCAGTGCGCACGGGGCGGACGGCCTTGAGCTGACCCGTACTGCGGATATGTATCCGATCCTCGCTGCTTTCCACGCGGCAGCCCGCCTCGCACAGTGCCTGTGTCACGGCGGCAAGCGTATGCGGCTGCACGCCGCGCAGCGTCACTTCCCCGCCCGCCGCAGCCGCAGCGCACAGCGTGGTGGCTGCTACTATCCGGTCTGGCATCACGCGGTGAGTGCACCCGTGCAGGCTCCGCTGTCCCTCCACGGTGATCGTTGAGCCGCCCGCGCCGTGCACCGAAGCACCGCAGGCGGTGAGAAAGCGCTGCAAGTCGACGATCTCCGGCTCGCGCGCGGCATTTTGGATGGTGGTCACGCCCGAAGCGGCGCAGGCGGCAAGCATGGCGTTTTCCGTCGCCCCCACGCTGGGGATGCTGAGCGTGATGTCTGCCCCGCGCAGGTGTTCCGCGCGGCAGCGCAGCGCCCCGCCGCACTCGTCAATCTCGGTGCCGAGCGCGCGCAGCGCGTGAAGATGCTGGTCAATAGGGCGCGGCCCCAGCTCGCACCCGCCGGGATACGAGAGCTCCGCCTCCCCCTGCCGGGCGAGGATCGCCCCCAGAAACACTACCGACGAGCGCATTTCGCGCATCAGCGCGTCGGGCACGGCGCAGCCGTTCATGCCGGATGTGTCGACCCGCACCGCTTCTCCCTCGCGCTGCACGGTGCAGCCGAGGCAGCGCAGAATACGCGCCGAAGCGTCCACATCGCGCAGCGCCGGGCAGTTTTCCAGCACGCAGGTCTCCCCGCTCAGAAGCGACGCGGCCAGAATGGGCAGCGCCGCATTTTTGCAGCCCTGCACCGTCTGCTCGCCGTACAGTGGCCGTCCGCCCTCTACCGATAAGATCTCTCCCATCGTTCTCCCTCCCAAAGCTTCATACGGCATGGTATGCCGCAGGAGAAGAGGGTGTGCAGCCGGACGTCCGGTTTACGCGTGGAAGGGGCAGCGGCTGCCCAGGCACTGGGCATTCTGCGCGCTGCGCGTGCAGCGCGGCGCAGAGCAGACGAGAGAAACGCCCATCTGCTCTTTTGTAAACGCTGCCGCTTCGAGCAGCGCAAGATACGAATCGCGCTTGCAGCAGCGCGGCCCGCCGTGCGCGGCGATGCTGCCGAGCGCGCGGGAGGTCATGCGGTTGGCAAGCCCCCAGCTTTCCTCCGCCAGCGGCGTAGCGCCCGTGGCGATGGAGATGTAAATCCCCGTGCTCACGCCCGCGCCGCACGCGCCCCAGAAGCCACACGCCCCGCCCGGCACCTCGTGCCCACGGCGGTACATCTCGCGCAGCGCACACGCAAGGTCGAGCGTGCCGCCGGCGTTGTGATACGCCGTGAGCAGTGCCGCGCCCACCAGCACATGGTGCTCAGGGCCGTGCATGTGGCAAAACGGCAGGCTCATCAGCCTTTCAAGGATGGCCACAGGATCGCTCGACGTTTCGGCAAGACACACGGCGACGATGCCCTCCAGCCCCCGCGTGTGACAGGCAGAGCAGACAAAGTGCCCATTGACGCAGCGCGTCCGGCTCTCTTCCCGCTTGCCGCACACGGCGCACTCCATCGGCACGTCCTCCGTGAGATAGGCAAGCGGCGCACCGCAGATCAGGCATTCGTCAGACATGGGGATCCTCCCTTTCTTTGTTTTACAGAAGCGACATCACTGTCTCGTAAATGCGCTCGGTGGCGTCGCACACGCCCAACGCCGCGCTTGCGCGCGACATGTCCGCAAGCCGCGCCTCGTCGCGCAGCAGGGCGGACACCTCGACAAAGAGCTTCTTTCCGTCCAGCCCCTCCTCGGGCAGCACCAGCGCCGCGCCGCGCTCGCCCAGCAGGGCAGCGTTTTTCTCCTGATGGTGGTTGGTCACATTGGGCGAGGGCACCAGCACCGCCGGCACGCCCAGCGCTGTCAGCTCGCTGAGCGTGGATGCGCCCGCGCGGCAGAGCACCACGTCGGCCGCGCGCATGACCTCCGCCATGTTGTAGATGTATTCGCGCACATCCAGCAACGGGTGAGCAGCAAGGTCGACGCCGTGCTCCGCCACCCACTGCCCCATCCGCTGCCAGCCCAGCGAACCGACGGAGTGGATGTGGTGGAAGGGCTCGTGCGCAGCCTCAAGGGCGAGAAATTCTGCCATGATGCGGTTCATCCCGCCCGCGCCCAGACTGCCCCAGAACGACACGACCAGCGGCCGCCCGTCGTCCAGCCCCAGCGCCCGCTTGGCCTCGGCACGGCTCAGGCGGAAGAAGTCGCCGCGCACGGGCGTGCCCGTGACCACCACGCGCTCGGGGTGCTTGTAGTGCACGCGGCAATCCTCAAAGCCCACCATAATGCGCCGGCAATAGGGTTCGAGCAGCTTTGTGGTGAGGCCGGGGATGCTGTTGGACTCATGCACGGCGGTGGGGACGCCCGCCTTCGCGCCGTATTTGACCAGCGGATAGCTCGCGTAACCCCCGGTACCGACGATAAGGTCGGGCTTGAAATCGTCCAGAATGGCACGCGCCTCGCGCGGTGCGCGCAGCAGATTGTAGCAGGAGATCAGATTGTGGCGCAGCTCCTTCGGCTTGAACGAACGGTGCAGCGAGGAGATGTTGACCGTGCGGAACTCGTAGCCCGCGTGGCGCACAAGGTCGCGCTCAAGTCCGCGCTCCGCGCCCACAAAGAGAATGCGCACCGACGCATCGCGCTCGCGCAGATAGCCCGCCAGCGCCAGCGCCGGGTTCACATGCCCCGCCGTGCCGCCGCAGGTGAAGATAACGTTCATGAGGGTTTTCCTCCTCTCAGGGTAAATGGCACCGCCGCGCTCAACTTGCGGGCATTTGGCGTGAGACGCTCAACACAACGCCCATTTCTGCCAGCTGCATGGCAAGCGCTGTGCCGCCGTAGCTGAAAAAGGGCAGCGAAATGCCCGTGTTGGGCAGCAGATTCGTCACCACGGCGATGTTCAGAAACACCTGCAAGGCGATCTGCGTGGTCACGCCCACGGCAAGCAGACAGCCGAAACGGTCGCGCGCGTGTAGGGCGATCCAGTACCCGCGCAGGATCAAAAGCGCGAACAGCAGCATGATGAACGACGCGCCGATGAAGCCCAGCTCCTCGCACACGAGGGCGAAGATAAAGTCGTTTTGCGGCTCGGGGACGAACAGATACTTCTGTCTCCCCTGCCCCAGCCCCAGGCCGAGCAGGCCGCCGGAGCCGATGGAGATGAGGCTTTGCCGGATCTGAAACGCCGCGTCCTGCGCCCACTCGTCGTTAAGCGGGTCGAGCCAGATGGCGATACGCGAGGAGTTATAGCTGATGTAGCCGTTGAGATACGCCCACGCCACGCCCAGCACGGCCAGCACGCCCAGCACCACCCAGTAGTTGCGGATACCGCCGGCGTACATCATCACCGCGCCGATGCCGAAGATGAGCACAAGGCCGGAAAAGTGCGGCTCCTTATACATCAGAAAGCCCACAATGCCCAGGATCACCGCATACGGCAGCACGCCCTCGCGGAAGGTGCGCATGCGGTCCTTCTTTTTGGAGATGCTGTCGGCAAAGTAGAGGATAACGCCCAGCTTTGCGATTTCGGAGGGCTGGAAGTTGAGCTCGGTGCGGGGGATGCCGAGCCAGCGCGTGGCGTTATTGCGCGTGATGCCCACATGCGGCACCAGCACCAGAATCAGCAAAAACACCGACACGGCCAGAAGGATCTTCGACACGCCGCGCAAACGCTCATAGTTGAACCGCCCCAGAAACACCATCGCCGCAATGCCCATGGCCGCGAAGATCGCCTGACGCTCCACATAGTAGCCTGGCTTGCCGGTTTTGTAGTATGCGGCGGCAAAGCTGGCGGAAAACAGCATCACAAGGCCGATGCACGTCAGCAGCAGCACCAGCAGCAGAAACGGCAGATCGAGCGGGCCGCGCCCGGCCTCGCGTGCCGTCTGCTCAATGAGCCGCTGACGCTCCTTCTGCTCGCGCCGCAGCGCGCGTTCCTGCTCCGTCATGCCGTTTCACCTCCTGAAAAAAGTCTCACCTCGTCATTCCGAGCCGACGCACACACCGGCGTGGGAATCCGTGATCCCTACGCTGGAATGATTCGGAAACGCAGGAAAAAGAACGGATTGCCACGCCAGTGACATCGGTCACTTCCTTCGCAATGACGCTTTTTTGACACATGCCGTCTCTCTCCACGGAAGAGCCCCGCGTGTCAAAAAGGCCTCGCAGAGTTTCGCGTCCGCAGACGCGAAATGATTTCCATTGTTTTTTCCGGCGGCATGTACGCCGGAAAAAACACTTCTCAGCCCGCAAACGTGCTCGCGCAGCGAGTGCGCTGCGGCGGGCTGCAAGCCCCCTCAAAAAAGCGGCGTTAGCCGGTTTTTTGATTTTCAAACGTGGTAGCGCCACAGCACGCCCAGCAGCGCCGCGATGCAGAACACCGCACTCACGGCGGTGAAGATGGTCACCAGCTTCACCTCGCTCCAGCCGCACAGCTCGAAGTGGTGGTGCAGCGGAGTCATTTTGAAGATGCGCTTGCCGTGGGTGAGCTTGAAGTAGCTCACCTGCATAATTACGCTCACCGTCTCGCAGATGTAGACGATGCCCACGGGCACGAGCACCAGCGGCATGTCGTAGGCGAAGGCCAGCGCGGCGATCACGCCGCCGAGAAACAGCGAGCCCGTGTCACCCATGAACACCTTGGCGGGGTGGAAATTGTAGAGAAGGAAGCCCAGAAGCCCGCCCACGAGCGCCGAGGCAAAAAGGCCCAGCTGCTCGTACTTCGGCCACCATATGGCCAGCACCGCGTAGAAAAGCGCCACCGGCACGCTCACGCTGGCGGCAAGGCCGTCCACGCCGTCGGTGAGGTTGACGGCGTTTACCGTGCCGACGATGATGAACGCGGCGAGAACAAGGTACACCAGCCACGGCAGGATGATATGCGTGTTGAAGAAGGGGACATAGAGATTGGGCGTGAGCATGCCCTCGTAGCGCATCAGGCAGAGAAAGGCCACCGCCGCGGCCAGCTGCAGGAGAAACTTCTGCGCCGCCGTGAGGCCGAGGTTCTGCTTGTGCTTCACCTTTTCAAAGTCGTCCAGAAAGCCGATGGCGCCGAACACCGCGCCGAAGGCGAAAAGATACAGCGCGGAAAAGTTGCCCACGCGCATGCCCTTCCAGCCAAAAAGCAGCACCGTGACAAGAATGCCGGCGATGAACATAAAGCCGCCCATCATCGGCGTGCCCTGCTTGGCGTTGTGCCAGGTGGGGCCTTCTTCACGGATGCTCTGCTGCGCTTTCATGCGCCGCAGCATCGGGATGAGCACGCGGCCCACGGTCGCCGTGACAGCAAAGCTGAGAATGCAGGCAAGGATCATTTTCATGGTGATTTTCCTCCGCCGGTGAGCCGGCTTCTTTCGTTTCAAAATAGCTGCGCACCACCTCGCGCTCGTCGAGAGGATACGCTTGTGTTCCGATGATCTGGCAGGTCTCGTGCCCCTTCCCTGCCAGCACGAGCACGTCGCCGCTTTGCGCGTGGGAGAGGGCGAAGGCGATGGCCTCGCGCCGGTTTTCCAGCACGGCAAAAGGCGTTTTGCTCTCGCGCAGGCCGCAGAGCACGTCGTGCAGGATGGCATAGGGCGATTCCGTGCGGGGATTGTCCGAGGTAAGCACCACGAAGTCCGCAAGCGCGGCGGCGATGCGCCCCATTTCGGCGCGCTTGCCGCGGTCGCGGTCGCCCCCGCAGCCGAACAGCACCCACACACGGCGTTTGGCAAACGCCGCCACGGTTTTGAGGATGCTCTCCAGCCCGTCGGGCGTGTGGGCATAGTCGATGAGCACGGTGCAGCCGCGCGGTACGCGCACCACCTCCGCCCGCCCGCGCACGCCTGTGCACTGCCGCAGCGCCTGCGCCGCCTCGCACAGAGGCACGCCCAGCGCGCGCACGAGCCCCAGCGCGCACAGCGCATTGTAGAGCGAAAACTCGCCGGGGATCGCGATGCGCGTTTCCAGGCGCTGCGCGTCGTCGCAGACGGTGAAGCGCACGCCGTCGTTTTCATAGCACGGGGAGAAGGCGGCAAGGTCGCCGGTCAGCCCCAGCCCGTAGCGCGTGACCGGGCAGGTGCACGCGCGCAGCAGGCGCGGCGTCCACGGGTCGTCGCCGTTGACCACGGCGGCGCGGCAGACGGAAAACAGGCGCGCCTTGGCGTCGCAGTAGGCGTCCATCGTGCCGTGGTAGTCCAGATGGTCGCGTGTGAGATTGGTAAAGCCCGCCGCGTCAAACACGAGCGGCGTAACGCGGTGCTGGCTCAGCGCGTGGGACGATACCTCCATCACCACATGCGTGCACCCCGCCTCCGCCATGCGCGCAAGCAGCGCGTGCAGCGTGAGGCTGTCGGGCGTGGTGCGCGCGGCGGGCAGCGTCTCGTCACCGAGCAGCACACCGTTGGTGCCGATGAGTCCCACCTTTGCCCCGCAGCAGCGCATGAGCAGCTGGCGGACAAGGTGCGTGACGGTGGTTTTGCCGTTGGTGCCCGTCACGCCGACAAGGCGGAAGGGCAGCGTTTCGGTGCCGTACCAGCGGGCGGCAAGGCGCGCAAGCGCCTCGCGTGCGTCGACGGCGCACAGCTGCGGCGTGCCGGGCGGCAGCGGCTGCTGTGCGAGCACACAAGCTGCGCCGCGGGAAAGTGCCTCGTCGATATGGCGTGCGCCGTCGTCCTGTGCGCCCGGCAGGGCGGCAAAGAGGAAGCCCGGCTGCACGCTGCGGCTGTCGGCGGTGAGGCCGAGGATGCTCTGCTCTGCCTCGGCGCGGCAGAGCACGCCGGGAAGGTTTGCGGTAAGCTCACGCAGGAGCAAGGGAAAGCAGCCCTTTCGCAGTTGCGGTTTTGCTGTCTTTTGGACGGGGAAAACAGGGCGTTTCCCCTTACGATTCTGCCAAAATGGAGTATTCCGGATTGCCACGGCAGTGTGTGCACTGCCTCGCAATGACAGCCCCCTCAGTCGGTGACAGACGAATCGCTCAGCTGCACCTTCACCACCGTGCCCGGCTCGACCTGCGCGCCCGCCTCGATGGACTGGCTGATGGCACGCACGCTCGAAGAGCTGCTGGCCGTCGCGCCGGAGACGCTCATAATAAGCCCCGCCTCGGTGAGGCTCCTGTTGGCAGCGGAGGCGGAAAGCCCCACTACATAGGGCACGGTGCACGGCTCCTCGCTCTTCTCCGCGCCAAGATAGAGGATGATCTCGGCGTTGTTGGGCACGATGGCGCCGCCAAGCGGCGTCTGGTCGGTGACGGTGTCGCCGTCGCCGACGGTGCGGCAGCTGAAGCGTGCGTCCTTGAGCGTCTGCTTCGCCTCGTCCACACTCTGCCCTACCACGTTGGGCACGCTCGCGTCCGCGCCGACAAGCTCTTCGGCAGTGTAAGACGGCTCATAGCCCAGGTACGGCAGGATCTCCTCCATGATGGACGCTGCCACAGGCGCAGCCATCTGGCCGCCGGAGACGTAAGTTCCGGTGTCGTCGGCAGGCTCGTCAAGGGCGATGAGCATGATGACCTGCGGGTCGTCCGCCGGAGCGAAGCACACAAAGGAGACGACCACCTCGTCGTTGATCTTGTCGGCCGTGCCGGTCTTGCCGCCGATGCGGTAGCCCGCCACGCGGCCGTTTTTACCCGTGCCGTCGGACACGACGTACTCAAGGATCTCGCGCACGGTGGCGGAGGTCTCCTCGGAGATGACCTGACGGATGGGCGTGGTGTCGGCGCGGGAGACGGTGTTGCCGTCGGCGTCGAGCACCTCGGCGACCACATGCGGCGTGCGCAGATACCCACCGTTGATGCACGCAGCCTGCGCGTTGATGAGCGCAAGGGGCGTGACGTTGAAGTTCTGCCCGAAAGCGTAGCAGGCAAGAGCGAGCGTAGAATACTCGATCTCGCTGTTGACATAGCCCACAGCCTCGCCGCTGACATCCACGCCGGTTTTGCTGGTGAGGCCGAAGTCCTGCATGTACTGGTAAAACTTCTGGTTGCCGATGCGCAGGCCAATGTTGATGAAGGCGGGGTTGCAGGAGTTTCCCACCGCCTGCGTGAGGTTCTGATGCCCGTGGCCGGTGCGCTTGGAGCACTTAATGTTGAAGCCCTCCACCATGGTGGAACCCGAGCAGTTGAACGTGTCGTTCAGGCCAACCACGCCCTCCTCAAGTGCCATGGACAGCGTGAGGATCTTGAACGTGGAGCCGGGCTCGTAGAGGTCGTTGACGGCCTTGCTGCGCCACTGCTGAAGCTGCAGCGAGCCCTTCTGCTGGACAAGCTGCTCGTCGCTGAGGCCGCTTGTAAGAATGTCGCTGTAGATCGTGGCGGGCTCGTTGAGGTCGTAGGTGGGGACGGAGGCCATGGCAAGGATGGCGGAGGTGTTCACGTCCATCACAATGCCCGACGCGCCCTTACCCGTGCCGTAGAGCGATTCAAGCTGTGCAAGCCCCTTTTCAAGGGCGTACTGGATGGTCTTATCCAGCGTGAGAACAAGGCTCTGGCCGTTTTCAGCCTCGAAATACTGCTCATACTGGTACAAAAGCGCGGTGCCCCTGGCGTTTTTCGCCGTAACAACCATACCGCTCTCGCCGGAAAGCTCCTCGTCGTACACGGCCTCCAGCCCGTATGCGCCGCCGTTGGCGTTGACAAAGCCGATCACATGCGCCGCCAGCGAGCCTTTGGGATAGTAGCGCTTGGAGGTAGGCTCAAGGAACACGCCGCGGATGTCGTAGTCGTTTAGAAATTCGCGCACCTCGTCGGCCACGTCCTGCTCCACCTTGTACTTGAGCACCTCGTACTGCGACCAGCTGAAGCGTGCGTCCTTGAGCGTCTGCTTCGCCTCGTCCACACTCTGCCCTACCACGTTGGGCACGCTCGCGTCCGCGCCGACAAGCTCTTCGGCAGTGTAAGACGGCTCATAGCCCAGGTACGGCAGGATCTCCTCCATGATGGACGCTGCCACAGGCGCAGCCATCTGGCCGCCGGAGACGTAAGTTCCGGTGTCGTCGGCAGGCTCGTCAAGGGCGATGAGCATGATGACCTGCGGGTCGTCCGCCGGAGCGAAGCACACAAAGGAGACGACCACCTCGTCGTTGATCTTGTCGGCCGTGCCGGTCTTGCCGCCGATGCGGTAGCCCGCCACGCGGCCGTTTTTACCCGTGCCGTCGGACACGACGTACTCAAGGATCTCGCGCACGGTGGCGGAGGTCTCCTCGGAGATGACCTGACGGATGGGCGTGGTGTCGGCGCGGGAGACGGTGTTGCCGTCGGCGTCGAGCACCTCGGCGACCACATGCGGCGTGCGCAGATACCCACCGTTGATGCACGCAGCCTGCGCGTTGATGAGCGCAAGGGGCGTGACGTTGAAGTTCTGCCCGAAAGCGTAGCAGGCAAGAGCGAGCGTAGAATACTCGATCTCGCTGTTGACATAGCCCACAGCCTCGCCGCTGACATCCACGCCGGTTTTGCTGGTGAGGCCGAAGTCCTGCATGTACTGGTAAAACTTCTGGTTGCCGATGCGCAGGCCAATGTTGATGAAGGCGGGGTTGCAGGAGTTTCCCACCGCCTGCGTGAGGTTCTGATGCCCGTGGCCGGTGCGCTTGGAGCACTTAATGTTGAAGCCCTCCACCATGGTGGAACCCGAGCAGTTGAACGTGTCGTTCAGGCCAACCACGCCCTCCTCAAGTGCCATGGACAGCGTGAGGATCTTGAACGTGGAGCCGGGCTCGTAGAGGTCGTTGACGGCCTTGCTGCGCCACTGCTGAAGCTGCAGCGAGCCCTTCTGCTGGACAAGCTGCTCGTCGCTGAGGCCGCTTGTAAGAATGTCGCTGTAGATCGTGGCGGGCTCGTTGAGGTCGTAGGTGGGGACGGAGGCCATGGCAAGGATGGCGGAGGTGTTCACGTCCATCACAATGCCCGACGCGCCCTTACCCGTGCCGTAGAGCGATTCAAGCTGTGCAAGCCCCTTTTCAAGGGCGTACTGGATGGTCTTATCCAGCGTGAGAACAAGGCTCTGGCCGTTTTCAGCCTCGAAATACTGCTCATACTGGTACAAAAGCGCGGTGCCCCTGGCGTTTTTCGCCGTAACAACCATACCGCTCTCGCCGGAAAGCTCCTCGTCGTACACGGCCTCCAGCCCGTATGCGCCGCCGTTGGCGTTGACAAAGCCGATCACATGCGCCGCCAGCGAGCCTTTGGGATAGTAGCGCTTGGAGGTAGGCTCAAGGAACACGCCGCGGATGTCGTAGTCGTTTAGAAATTCGCGCACCTCGTCGGCCACGTCCTGCTCCACCTTGTACTTGAGCACCTCGTACTGCGACCAGGTCTTTTCCATGCGGGTGAGAATGTCTTCGACGCTGAGGCCGAGGATGTCGGCAAGTCCCTGCGCGATGAGCGCCTTGTCCTGCTCATATTCGCTGATCTCCGCCGGAGAGACGAACACGTTTTCCGCCGTGGAGGAGATGGCAAGGATATCACCGTTACGGTCGTAAATGGTGCCCCGGCTGGCCTCCACGGTGGTCGAGCGCGTCTGCTGGCGCGTGGCCAGCTTCTGCAGCTCCTCGTGGCGGTTGATCTGCAGTTCGTAGAGCTGGAAGAAAAGCGCCCCAAACGTCGCCACGCCCAGCACCAGCATCAGCAGCAGCGTGCGGCGGCGGACGGTGCGGTTGGCGCGCCGCGCGGAATCGGGTTTTCGTTTTGTCGGCTCGGGCATGGTTTTACCTCCGTGCGCATCAAAAGCCAAATAAGGAGTAAGGGAGCCCCCTTACTCCTTATGTTACTGTTTCTTCAACTGAAATATTCCACCACGCCGCGCACGCTTTGTCCCAGCGAGGTGAACACGCGGCTAAAGAGGCTTGCCTCCTGCGTTTCGTAGATCACCACGCTGTCCGGCTCGGACAGGTCAATGCGGCTGATCTGCGAGGCGCTCGGCTCGGTCATGCCGGCGGCTCGGGCGGCGTCCTTGACGGTGTTGATGTCAAAGGTCTTTTCATAGGCGGTGAGCAGCGTGACGTTTTCGTCCTGCAGCTCGGAAAGCTCGTTTTGCAGCGCCACCACCTCGGCCGAGGTGACTGCCAGCTGCGCGTAGCCCGACAGCAGCAGCATCACCAGCGCGCACAGCGCCGCAAGCCCCACGACGATCACCGGGGAGATGCACTCGCGCTCACGCACACGCACCACGGGCCTTGCCGCAGGCTTTGCCTTGGGCTGCGGTCTGCGCTCAGGCGGCGGCGCGCTTTTTTTCTGCGGCGCGCTGCGGCGGGTAAGTTCGCGGTCGTAATCGTAATCATAGGCGAGGTTGCCCACGACGCGTCCGCCGCTGTATGGAATTTCTCTGCGCCGGGCAGGCTTCTTTTGTGCCATGGGGCCTCTCCTTTCTTTTAATGATGGGGTGCCGATGCGGCCGCCTTACAGCTTTTCCGCCACGCGCAGCTTCGCGCTGCGGGCGCGGGGATTTTCCGCAAGCTCCGCCTCGCCGGAGACGATGGGGCGGCGCGTAACAAGGCGCATGCGCGGCTTCTTCCCGCACACGCACACAGGGAAATTGGGCGGACAGGTGCAGCCCGAGGCAAACTCCTGCATCTTATGCTTGACGATGCGATCTTCCAGCGAGTGGAACGTGATCACCGCCAGCCTTCCGCCGGGGCGCAGATGCTGCTCGGCAGCATCGAGCATGGGG
>CAYPLM010000027.1:0-13051 GCA_964411575.1 uncultured Oscillibacter sp.
AACTTTTCTGCATCCTGCAATTTATGCGGCAGCACCACCGGAAATTGGAGAATTTGCAGTGGGGCTACTTTGATCGCACCTGATACATTGGAAATCAAAATATAGCAGTGGAATTCCACTTGCGCCAACAGGCGCCATTTTCCATCAAAAGGCGTCCGTTCCGCAACCTGAACCCCGCATTGTTCCGTTATGATAGGATAGCATTTTCAATACATCTCGCAGCGTAGGTGGCGAGGCGGGTACCTTTTTCCGGACGGTAGCTTGACACGGCTTTGATCAGGCCGATGGTGCCGATGGAGACCAGATCTTCCTGCTCGGCGGACTGAGTGTAATACTTTTTTACAATGTGAGAGACAAGGCGCAGGTTGTGTTCGATGAGCGTGGAGCGCGCCTGCTCGTCTCCGGCGAGTGCGCGCTCTACACAGTCATGCTCTTCGGCGGCAGAAAGCGGCTTTGGAAACGAACCTGTCCCGCCGTTCAGGTGCAGCGACAGCAGCATACTGTTTGACAGCAGCCACACAACAGCAGTCAGCATTTTTCATCACCTCATGGCACCCTATGCCGCGCGAGGCTGTCCCTATGCCGTGAGCTGCCCAAACTGAAAACGGTCTCCAGCCAGCCCCGAAAAGGGCCGGCCGGAGACCGTTGTTTGCCGCGATTTGCGGCGCGTGCTTATGGAGTGTGGGTTACTTCAGGAAGAGGCTGTTCACGATATTCCCATTCAGGCCGATGGCGCCAAGGTTGGTGATGTCGCCATCGCTGAGGCTGAGGGTGTTGAGCGTGATCGGGCCGCCCCAGTCTCTCATGTCGCGCACGACATAGACCTTGCCGGTGTACGGGTCTTTGAACATGCCACGGCCATGCTCGGCGTTGCCCCAGTAGTTGAAGATCAGGGCAACCTCCATGACCTCGCCGCTTTCCAGATCCCAGCAGGTGATCAGGCCGGAGTCGAAGGTGTTGACGAAGGTCGCAATGCCGTCATCGACGAGCACCGCATTGGTAAAGCCCTCTTCCGTCTGGTAGTAGTCGCCGGCAATGACCTTGACTTCCACCTCATAGGACTCCCAGGTGTCGTAGTCCATCATGTAGACCGTCTCGATTGTGGAACCCACTTTGCCCTTTTCCAGGTCGATGGGGACGAGCAGCAGACTGTAGAAGTCATAGAAATCATAGCCGTAGTCAAGCAGCTCGTAAGCCATCATCTGGACATATGCCTGGCCAGCCGTCTCATCGTAGGCCATGGAGAGCGGCATGAGCTTGTAGTAGTTGGTCTCCACTTCGCCCCACCAGTCGGTCAGCTCGATGCCTGCATAAAGGTCGGCAAAGTCCTCGCTGATGAGCGTGCGCTCGAAGGTGTCGGGGTTCACAGACCAGTACCTGCCATCCGCCGTGAAGGCATACAGCTTGCCGTCACGATAGAGGGATGCCATGATCTTGCTCTCGTCAGCCGCGTCGGCGCGCTCGACCGTGGTTGTGGTCGGGTCGTCGCCGGTGAAGCTGATCCATGCGTGGTCATCCTCATCGTAGGCGTAGAAGCGGCGCTCGTTCTCCGTAACGGTAACGGTGCACTCCGCGCTGTAGCCACCGCAGGAGGCAGTGATCACAACGGTGCCGGCCTTAACGCCGGTGACCACGCCGTTTTCATCGATCGTGGCGACCGTCTCATCGCCGGACGTCCAGGTGATCGCGCCATTGACCGCAGAAACGGAGACAGGCAGAACAACAGCGTTGAGCGCAAGGGTCTTGCCGACAACGACGGTCTGCTTCTCGCTCAGGGAGATGCCGGTGACATCCACCGTCTCGGGCACGACAGGCGCGTTCTCCGGCACGGTGTACAATCCGGCGACAGACGCGCCGACACCGTAAATGCTGCCAAGGTTGGTCGCCGCGCCGCTTTCAAGGTCGAGCAGCCGCAGACCGTTGGAGCCGTCGCTGCCATACTGCGCCCAGTAGGTGTTGCCGGTGTCGTAGTCATAGGTCATGGACTGGTATGCGTCGAGGTTTGCAATACCGGTCTCGCCGACAAACGTCGCCACCGCAGTGGTCTTATCGAGCGTGTAGAGCTTGCCGTCCACCGTAACGGCGTAGAGCTGCCCCTTGTCGTCGCAAGCCAGCGTGCGCAGGTCGAGCTTGTCACCGTCGGCGGTGATCGTGCGATCGATGGTCACGACCTCGGCGGTCTCAAGGTCGATCTGGACGAGGGAGCTTGCGCTCATGGCGTTAAACGCCACAGCATACATCGTGCCGGTGGTGTAGTCGAATGCCATGTCCATGAGGTTCTCGTGGACGCGGCGATTCCCGCCGAGCACCTGGAAGGAGTAGTCCACAAGGTCGATCTTGAGCAGGTAGTACTTGTACTCATAGTCGAAGCCTTCCGTGTCCTGCATGTCCTCGACGACGTGCGCGTAGGCGTAGAGATAGCCATTATAATACGCGCCGGCATAGGGGGCAAAGTTCGTGAGGCTGAAATCGTAGATCGGCTCGATGGAGGCGGGGTCGGTATCCGGGATGCTGACGAAGTAGTTTGCGCCGTAGTTGAGATCCTGCACTACCACGCCGTAAATGTTGCCTGTGGAGGGAACCACGGTGATGGTGGCTTGCAGACTCTTGCCGCTGCCGGTCTCGGTGACGGTGAGCGTAGTGCTGCCAACGTTCACACCGGTGATCACGCCCTTGTCGCTGACCGTAGCAACGTCGGTGTCTGCGATCTCGTATTCGAAGTTCGCCACGGCGTTCCACGGCTCGACCGCCACGGAGGCCGTCACGTTGCTGCCAACAAGGAGCTTGAAGCTATCCTGCATGGAAAGGCCGGTGATCTCAGCACCCACAGGCGCGGTGGGCTCGTTCTCCACAAACTCGACAAGGCAGGTGTTCATGATGTTGGCATTCGCCGCCGTGCTGCCGATGTAGCCAAGGACGAGGGTCTCGCCGGTCTCCGGCAGGATGCGCAGGAGCTGGCCATAGTAGTTGGCCCAGAAGAGGCAGTCGTTGTCCTCAGACCAGACGAGCGAGCCGATGGAGGCGGAATCGGAGGGGATAAAGTTCTGGAGCACTTCGCCCTCTGTGAAAGCGAGATACCCGTCATACACGTCATCCGTGGTGAAGGTGAAGAGCTTGCTGACGTTCTCGTAGGTCTCGTAGTCGGTGACGTCCATAAGCGTGTAGAACTTGCCGTTCCGGTCGACTGCGAGGTTCACGGGGATGCCGTAGCTCATCGCGTCAATCTCACCGACCACGACGTGCTTGCCGTTGGCCGGGTTGATGCGCACGAGATAGTAGCAGCTGTCCCAGCCGTTGACGGTCTGGCCGATGCCGTAGAGATAGCCGTCCGCGTAGTTGTAGCTCATGGCGAGCATCAGTCCGCTCGTGCCGTTGAACTGGGTGTTCACGCCCACGCGCGTGCCCTGTCTGGTCTCGGCGTCCATCTGGTAGAAGCCGCCGTAGTAGTCAAACGCGTAGACCGTGCCATGGGCATAGGCGGCAGAGATGAAGTAGTTGTAGTTGGAGTCGACCGTGGTCATGCCGTTGACATACGCAGCATTCTGCGGAGCGTTGGCGGCAAAGCTCATCCACATAAGGTTGGTCGCGTCGTAAGCCATCAGATCCGCCTCAACGGTGATGACCGTGACGGTGCACTGCGCGGACACGTCGCCGCACTGCGCGGTGACGGTGGCCGTGCCCGCCTGGAGCGCGGTGACAACGCCGTCCTCGACAGTCAGAACATTCTCATCGGAGGAGCTCCACTTCACCTCGTCAAGCGGTGCATAGTAAGGCACGGAGCTGACAGAGAGGGACGCGAGCGTACCGGCAGCCATCGTAATGGCACGTTTGGAAATGCTCAGGCCGGTGAGCGCCGCACCGTCGGGGATGATGTCCTTGCCGTAGGACGTGTAGGGCTTGAAGAGCGCGGTCATCTGCGCGTTGTGCTGGATGCCCTCGCTGCTGGCATCGGAGGCCGCGCCGGTGGCCTTGTCGATCTCGTAGAAGAAGCTGCTGCCGGTGTAGCCCTGATAGGTCGACCAGTAGAGCTTGTCGGTCTCGTGATCGACGGTCATGGACTGGTAGTACTTGGGCTTGTAGCCGGTGGCGCCGACCTTCTGGGCATTTCCGGTTTCGGGGTCGAGCGTGTAGAGGTCGCCGTCGGCGTGGTTGATGGTGTAGAGCGTGCCCTCATTGTCACAGGCAAGCGTCAGCGCCTGACCATAGGTGCTAACGTAGGTGTAGCCCCAGTCATACACGGTCTCGTCGTTGGGATAGCCCGTGGGTCTGCACACCTCGGTGAGCGTGCCGGTGAGAAGATCCAGCTTCAGCAGGTATCCGCCCTCGCCAGCCTCTGCCTCATCGGTGAGGATATACATGATATCCTTCGTGAAGTCATATGCCATGTCGAGCGCCATGGGATACTCGCCAAGCGTGGAGAAGTAGTTGCGCTCCCAGGAGCCGGCCTTCATAGCAAAGATACCGTTGTTTGCATCAACGCCGACGACCCAGCCGTCCACATACTCGGCCGCCTGCACGGCGATCTCGCCGGTGTAGTAAGCGTCGGTGTGCATGAGCATGGAGCTGGCATCCTCGAAGCTGTACCAGCCATTATAGGCGGCGGTGGCAATAAGGTAGCTGCCGGAGGGAATGACGGACATCTGACGGTAGCCGTAGAAAGCATCGCCGTTGACGTTCTGCGTGCCCTCGCCCTCATAGGAGAAGTTGTAGTAGGCCTCATTGAAGCCGTAGTCGCACACGGCCACAACGAACGCGGTGTCGTACTTGGAGAGGTCGAGCGCGATGGTGGCGGTCTCGCCGTCGACGTTGGCCTTCTTTGTGGTCACGGGGATGCGCTCGATGATGCTGCCGGCCGTGGTCAGGGTGACGATGGCGGCAATATCATAGTTGTCGCTCGTGGTGAAGGTGAGCGTGCGCTTCCCGTCCACGGTCGTGAGCTTGACGGAATCCTCCTCGATCACAGGCAGGGTGTTGTCGATGGTGATCGGGATGCTGACGATATCGTCCGCCGTCTCGTCGCCGTCGTCAAGGTAGGCCGCGATCGTGTAGGTGAAGTGCGTGAGCTCCTCCGCCGTAGAGAAGTCATAGGGCGCAGCGGTGTTGTAGTTGCTGTAGATATAGGGGATGCAGAGGCCGTAGGAGCTATTGTAGTAGCTCTTGCGCACATAGTTGCCCGTCGTCTGATGGACCACGTTGCCGCTTTCATCCGTCAACGTGAAGGTCATCTTCCTGGCGTTGCGCAGCATACCGAGGTAGAGGTCAAGGATGCCCTCCTGGTAGTTGTCGCCGTTCGGGGAGAGGACGTTGTGCGCGCTGTCGGGTGCCTCGTCGATGTAGGGGTTCGCGCCGAGGTTATAGTAGTAGCCCGCGTCAGTCCAGAGGACGTTCCAGTAGCGCTTGGGGGACTCGTTGGCGAGATCCCAGCCGGTGTCATCGATGGCAGGAGCCGCGCTCCAGTCGCCGTAGAAGCCCATGAAGGGCAGGCTGAGGTCATTTTCGCCGTCGAGCTGATAGCAGCGGACAAAGCCGTCAACATAGATGCCGTTTGCATAGTTCTCGTCCATGTAGGCCATGTCATCCGCCGAAAGCGTAAGCTTGACATCGACCGTGGCGGAACCGCCGGCCGGAATGGCGACCTTCTGCTCGGAGCCGAGCATCCGGTAAAGCGCCTGCACGTCGGCGGTGTTGACCACGCCGTTTCCGTCAAGGTCGTAAGTTGCGCTTACGGTGCGCTCGTAGTTGACGTCGTTGAGCAGATCCTGCACGTCCGCCATGTCGAGCACGTCATCCGCATTGTAGTCATACCGGGAGCCGTAGACGGTGAGCGAGAAGGCAAAGCTTCCGTCCAGCACACGGGATGTCTCACCCATGTACTTCACGCCGTCAATCTCCACGACCTGATCGGTCATCGCCGTGCCGGAGAGCGTGTAGCACTGCTCCGCATCCGTGAGGTTGTTGATCTCGAAGGTGAAGGTGTACGCGCCGCTCTTCTCGTCGTCATCGCCGAGGGAGATCTTCGGCGTGCTTCCGTTCACAGTGAGATACGCCGGGGAGCTGACCGCGCTGAAAACATTTGCAGCGCCCGCGCCCTGTCTGCGCGGCGTGTAGAGCGCGCCGTCGCCCTCGGTCAGAGGCTCGGCGGTGGACATGATCAGCGCCTCCGCCGTCGTGCGGTACCAGGAATTGCTGTTTCCGGGGTATTTCTCGTGCAGGTGCTCGAGCACCAGCGCGGACATACCGGCGATATGCGGCGTCGCCATGGAGGTGCCGCTCATGACGCCGTACTTGCCGTTGTTGACGGTGGAGTAGATGTTTCCGCCGGGGGCCGTCACATCGGGCAGGAGCTGAAGGTCAGAGCCGACACCCCAGGAGGAGAAGTCGCTCATCTGACCGGCCTGCGGGTTCGAAACGACGGTCATGCCGTTTTCGATGACGAGCGTACCCTCGCCGTTTTCGTCGGCCGCAGCCTTGAGCACCGCACCGCCGTCCGCATCAACGAAGATGTTGGGCAGGACGCCCGCGTCCTCCATGTTCATCAGGCCGTCGCTGCCGTTATTATAGATGACAAGGCCGCTGAAGCCTGCGTTGGAGGCGTTGGTCTGCTTTTCGGTGAAGGCAAGGCTGCCGCGGGAGACGACGGCAATCTTGCCGTAGTTTTCCCAGCTCTCGCCGACTGCAGCAAAGTCCTCCGCCGTGCCGTAGCCGCCGACGAGAACGTAGGAGTATTCCGTCTGGCCGTAGGCGGTCAGCGTGCTGATAAAGCCGTAGGCCGCCACGTCGGTGTAGGGGACCTTCGTGTCGTTGACGGTGATATAGTTGTACATCACCGACTCGTTTTCAAGGCTTGCCACCATTGTGGCGCTGCCGTAAGTACCCGGAGAGGAAACGATGCCGTTGTCCGGGTCGGAGGCGAGGTTGAGGTCCGTGCCGAGCGGCGTGCCGAAGGCGGCGGAATAGCTGTTGCCCGCCGCGATGGCGAGGATCATGTCATGCTCCTCGACCTTGGCGTAGATCCTGTCGGAGTATTCGTTGAACTCTGCCTCGTTCTCATCCGACGCGCTGAAACCGGCCGGGGAGCCGAGGGACATGTTCACCGCGTCCGCACCGAGAACCATGCTGTCTTCGAGCGCGGCGACGATATCGTCCCAGTAAGCGCCGCCGTTCTTGCCGAACACCTTCATAATGAGCAGCTGCGCGTCGGGCGCAACGCCCACAACGTCGGTGCCGTCCGTGACATTGGCGGCGGTAATACCGGCAACGTGCGTGCCGTGGTCACCCTGCTGATCCTTGTCGTGGGTGATGTCAAGGTCGTTATCCACATAGTTGTAGCCAAAGGCGACCTTTTCGCTGTGATAGAGGTTTCTGGCCTTGAGCGCGACGGGGCTTTTTGCGCTGAAGCGCTCATAGGCGTTGAGCTGCGTGAGCACCGTCTCAATGTCGTCGGCATCCATCGCGGGGCTCTTGGGAGCGGCGGCGAAGGAGGGATGGTCGGCGTCAAGGCCGGTGTCGATGATAGCGATCTTCATGCCCGCGCCGGTGTAGCCGGCATCCCACGCAAGTGCAGAGCCGAAGTTGCTCTTCGTGGTGACCATCGTGGGGTCGGCGGTGCCGGAGGTCATGTCCTCGGGCACGCTGTAGCTCGGGACGACGAAAGCGCTTTCCACGCCGTCGAGCGCGCGCACTGCTGCCAGCGCGCCATAGGGCATCGTGACAGAAACGCCGTTGAGGAGCGTGGTGTAGTGATACACCGTCTCAACGGTCAGGCTGCCGCCCGCCGTTCTCGCCTCGGGAAGGGCAAGTGCGTCAACCACGCTCTGGATCTGGGAGACGAGGATATCCTGCGCCGCTTCCATCTCTCTGGCCGCGTTCACGGCGCTTGTGGAGGCAAGCTCTGCCTTCTCATATCCCAGATCGAGCAGAGGCAGGTTTTCTGTGACGACCATGACACGCACCAGCTCGGTGGGCTCATAGGTCGTTACATATGCCCCGGCGGCCTCGGAACCGGCACCTGCCAGCTTTTTGAGGTCCGCATCAAGCCCGTCGAGCGCGCGGATGGAAAAGCTGCCCGCCCCGGCGGTCTCAGGTCTGTTGTCGCTGATAAGTGCCTTCTCCTGCATCAGGTTGAGGCCGGAGCCTTCTTCGCTTTCGGTCCGCAGCCGCTCACCTGCGACGGCAGCAAAGCTCGCCGTCGGGAACAGGCTGAACACCATCACCAGGGTCAGGAGCAGAGCCAATCCTTTTTTCTTCATTTGCTGCTTCCTCCTTCCTTAGCCTGCAAAGCGCACGAGGACTGCTGCCGCCTGCGCGCGGGTGGTCGTACCGGCGGGAACCAGCGCGCCGCTGATGCCCTTGATGACATCAGAGGCAACGGCCCACTGCATCGACTCTACCGCGTAGGCAGAGACGCTGTCCGCGTCGCTGAAGCTGTCGAGCCCGGTGCTCTTTTCCGTGCTGATCCCGGCAAACTCGGCATAGCGGTGGAGCATGGTGACCATCTGCTCGCGCGTGAGGGTGCCGTCGGGCGCGAACACGCCGCCGGGCATGCCCTTAACGATACCGTTTTCGTACGCCCAGACAACTGCGTCCGCATAGTACATGTCCGCAGCAACATCAGGGAACGGATTCTCACCCGTCACCGCCGGAGAACCGGCCAGACGATAGAGCAGCACCGCGAACATGCCGCGCGTGAGCTCCATATCCGGGGCAAACTTGCCGCCGCCGATGCCCTTGACAAGACCCGCATAGTACGCGTCGATAATCTCGTCCTCGGCCCAGTGGCCATCAATGTCCGTGAAGGGATTCTCGCGCTTGCCGTCATCCCCGCCGGGGGTGGGGGCAGGCGTGGGCTCCGTGCCGGGCTTACCGGGGGTGGGCGCAGGCTCCGTGCTGGGGACAAACCGGATGGTGACGAGCACCTCCGCCGCCTCGGGCAGGGGCATTTCCACACCGTCGCTGTACAGTTCGCCCATTTTCGCCGTGACCGGAGACGCTGCGCCGGTCACAGCGGCCTCCAGCACGAGCGTGAGCATCAGCGTCCTTTCCTCTGTGAGCTCGCTTGCGGCCCACGCAAAGGCAACTTCGCCCTTCGTGTCGCTGTCTACGCTGGAAACCCAGCTTTCGCTGCCGGCGACCGCACTTTGCAGCGTCAGCACATTGGGGTCGTAGGTTACCACCGTGCGGCCGTTTGTACCGCCCGGCGCAGTAAGGTAAAGCTCGACAACTGCCTTACTGCCCTCCCCTTTCCACTCCAGCTCCATGACCGGTGAGCTCACCCTGTCGCCTTCCGCAAACGCGGCGGTGCTGAGTGAGAAAACCGTCAGCAGAGCAAGAAGTGTGCTCAGTAGCTTTCGTTTCACTTGCTTCATTCCTTTCGTTTTCTGATTTTCCTGCGTGACATGCATGGGACGCATCCATCAGCGCAGGAAGATTTCCCCTGTATTGTACCCCTTTCCCCGTAATAAATCAACACTTTTCGCTTTTCCCTCCTCCTTTTCCGCACATTTTTTCATTTTCGCAGTGGGAGTGCCAAGTGTAGCAGCTTTTTTTGTTTGTTACGTCAAACAACACCGTAGGTGCCCAGCGCGCAAAGCTCTCTCCTTTCCGGTGCAGGGCTTCTTTTCGAAAGAATCTACAGGACGAAACAGATGGAAAAGGGGCTGTTGCAAAACACGCTGCAACAGCCCCACAGTATATTCAATTTGTCCCGCAGGGACACCCTTACCACCCTAACGGGGCGATCTCACCCGGCAAAAGTCGAATCTTACAATCCATGCCGTTCTTCACTATCGCGAAGCACGAATCTCATCGAGCGCGTAGCCGGACAGGTGCAGACAAAAGCGTTGCTTTCCCGTGCCAGACGGCCTTTTACTGATTTTCCTTGAGAATTTCCCAGTATTCGCGGTAATTCTGCTGCAAAAGCTCGGGCGTGGGCAGGCCGTAGGGGCACTTGGCGGCGCATTGGCCGCAGTGCAGACACTGCTCGATCTTGCGCATTTCCTCCTGCCAGTACCCGGTGAGCCACTCCTGCGCAGGGGCGCGGCGAAGCATCAGCGTCATGCGCGCGCAGTCGCGGATGGAGATGCCCACGGGACAGGGCATGCAGTACCCGCAGCCACGGCAAAAGTCGCCGGAAAGCTCGCGCCGGTCGCGCTCGATGGCAGCAAGGCGCTCGTCAGTGAGGGCGATGCCCTCGCGCACACACTGTAAAAACTCGTTCAGCTCGCTCTCGCGCTGCACGCCCCAGATGGGCACAACGCCCTCCTGCTCGTCCATCCACGCTGCGGCGGTGAGCCCACTGCGGATGACACCGCCGGCCATGCCCTTCATGGCAAGAAAGCCCATCTTCTTCTGACGGCACTTTTCCACCAGCTCCTGCTCGGGCGCGCCGGACAGATAGCTGAAGGGGAACTGAAGCGTTTCGTACAGGCCGCTGTCAATGGCCTCGTGCGCAACGCCGAGGCGGTGGTTGGTGAGGCCGATGTGGCGAATTTTGCCCTGCTTTTTCGCCTCAAGTGCGGCGTCGTACAGACCGTCCTCTCCGCCCGGCTTGGGGCAGAAGGCGGGGTTATGGAACTGGTAGACATCGATATAGTCGGTTTTGAGCGTGCGCAAGCTGGTTTCCAGATCCTTCCAGAATCCCTCGGCGGTGGTGGCGGTGGTTTTCGTGGTGAGGATGACGCGCTCGCGCATCCCGGCAAAGGCCGCGCCGACCTTCTCCTCGCTGTCGGAGTACATGCGCGCCGTGTCAAAAAGCTCGATCCCGCCGTCCACGGCCAGGTGCAGCAGACGCACGGCCTCGTCGAGCGAAACGCGCTGGATGGGCAGGCAGCCGAAGCCGTTTTTCTCAATAACGATGCCGGTGGAGCCAAATGCGATCTTTTTCATGGGGTTCCCCTCCCTGTTGTATTTTTTTCAGTATAACAGAACATATGCCGCATCGCAAGGCTTTTCTCTCCGCCGCTCACGCAAGCGCCGCCACGTCGAGAAGGTCGCGCACGGTGTGTGTCTCGTCCCCGTTGGGCTCGCAGGCGCTGCCAAGCGGCAGGTACAGAACACCGGCGACGCGCGCGTTTTTCGCGCAGCCCATGTCAAGCGTGCGGTCGCCGATAT
This sequence comes from uncultured Oscillibacter sp., assembly GCA_964411575.1. Taxonomy (GTDB): domain Bacteria; phylum Bacillota; class Clostridia; order Oscillospirales; family Oscillospiraceae; genus Hominicoprocola. The sequence goes on from CAYPLM010000027.1 coordinate 11,110, forward strand.
AGAAGGTGTGTGCGCGGTCGAGAGCGTGCTTTTCCACCAGATAGTCCACGCCGTCGGGCGCGGGCTTGGCGGCAAAGCCGTTTTCCGAGGTGACGATCTCGGCAAAGAAGCCCTCAATGCCAAGATTTTGCAGCACGGGGCGCGTGGTTTTGCCGCGATGGGTATAGACAAAATTCACGCCTCCGGCACGGGCAATGGCGTCGAGCGCCTCGCGCGCGTGCGGCATGAGCGGGATGTCCAGAAACCGTGCGCCGCTGAGGACGTGGTACCGTGCAGAGGCCTCCTGCCGTGGGATGCCGGTGAGCTCTTCCATGGTGTCCATATACGCGCCCACGGAGCGGCGGATGACGAAGCGGCGCACCGCTTCTATCTGCGCGTGCACGCCCAGCTCGGCGTAAGCGTCGCACAGGTTCGGCACGATGATCCCGTAAGAGTCGAGCAGCGTGCCGTCGAGATCCCAGATAAATGCGTTCATGGCGGCTCCTTCCTCTTTTCAGCAGTAAAATTCCTGCATGTCGTCCAGGCGCAGGCAGGCAAGACGCCGGGCAGGGTACTCGTCGTAGCCGCACAGGCAGTCGAGGTCGAGAAAGCCGGGCGCGTGGTAAATGCGCAGGTGCTCGCCGCGCGCGGCCAGCTCGTCGAGCAGCACGTCGGCCTCCTCGTCCGTGCGGCCGAGGTTGACGACCGGCGTGTGCCCAATGAGAAGCGTTTTGCCGGGGAAGGGGTTGGGCGTGTCCGGCTGCGGCCGCAGCCACACCTGCTCGTGCACGGTTTCACCGGGAAAGCCGTGCACCATGTAAAATGTCCTCTCCCCCACCTGCACCTCAAGATGCGCCGGCAGGGCGGCAAGCCAGGATAAAAGGTCGGCCTTCTCCTCCGCCGTCAGGCGCGCGAGCCCGGCGAGCGTGGGCGCATTGCGGTTACGGTTCCAGTGGTTGATGACGCGCTCGCTTGCGTCCGGCGCGTGGTAGCGCAGGCACATCTCCTCGTGGTTGCCGAGAAGAAGGGTGATGTTCTTCGCGGCGCGGATGTCCTGCAAAAGCCCCACGCCGTCCGCCCCACGGTCTACCACGTCGCCGATGACGTACAGCCGATCCTGCGCGGAAAAATCGATGAGCCGCAGCATGCGGTGAAAACGGTCGCGGTCGCCGTGCAGGTCGGACATGGCGTAGCTGGCCATGTTACTTTCTCATCGCGGCGGCGCTGGCCTCCAGCTTTTCCAGAAGCGCGCGCAGACGCGCCGCGTCCTCCTTCGCGCCGTTGACCACGGCCTCAGGCGCCTTGGAGACGAAGCCGGGGTTATTGAGCTTGTTTTCGATCCCGGCAAGCTGCTTTTCGGCGTTGGCCTTCTCCTTGGCGATGCGCGCAAGCTCCTTTTCAAAGTCCACCAGCTCGGCCAGCGGCATCAGCACGCGCGCGGCGTGGGTGACGACCTCCACCATGCCCTCGCCCGCAGGAGCGTCGGCCGCGGCGATGGTGACGTCGCTCGCGGAGGCGAGACGCTTGAAAAACGGGATGCCGCGGGCAAACACGTCGGCGTGCGCAGTGGCGACGGTGTAGTGCACCTTCTTCGAGGGGGCAACGTTCATCTCGTTGCGGCGGGCGCGGATGGCGGTGATGGCGTCGATCACAAGACCCATGGCCTCTTCCTCCTGCGGGAAGCAAAGCGCCTCGCGGTACTCCGGCCACTTGCTGAGCATGAGGAACGCGTCGTTCTCGTCATGCGGCAGCGCCTGATAAATTTCTTCGGTGATAAAGGGCATGAAGGGGTGGAGCAGCTTGAGCATTTCGATGAGCACATAGCACAGCACATTCTGTGCGTTCACCTTGGCCTGCTCGTCGTCTCCGGTCAGGCGCGCCTTGCACAGCTCAATCAACCAGGCGCAGAAGTTGACCCAGCTGAAGTCGTAGATCTTCGCGCTGGCCACACCCAGCTCGTAGG
>CAYPLM010000028.1:0-12873 GCA_964411575.1 uncultured Oscillibacter sp.
GCGGTACTTGACCAGCGCGATGTAGCCGGGAATGTCCACTCCGGCGGGACACAGCGCCACGCAGGGCACGGGGTTTTTCAGACCCGCCAGACACCGGTGATGCTGCACATGCTCGATGTAGTCGTCGCGGAAGCCCTCCAGTCCGTCCACTACGAGCCGTGCCGCGTCGCGCCCGATGGCACAGTCGGCGGTGTTGACGATGCTGCGCGCCGTTTTTTCGATGATGTCGATGGTCTCCATCGTGCCGCGTCCGTCGAGGATCTCCTCGATCAGCTTGCATAGCTGACCGAGACCTACGCGGCAGGGCACGCATTTTCCGCAGGTCTGCGCATGGCACAGCTGCAAAAACGTGAGGCTCATGTCCACGGGGCACAGACCCGGCGGGCTGGCGGCGATGCGCCGCTCAACGTCGCGATAAAGGTTGTCGATAACGGTCTGTGCGCGCGAGGGGGTTTTGATGTCAAGTCTGCTCAAGCGATCTCCGTCCTTTCCGCTCCGCAGGCGCGGAGCATTTGCTTTTTGCAGCGGCGTCTCTTCTGATTTTGCAGGATACAAAAGGATTCAGAAGAAATGCGGCTTTTTCATAGTATGCCATAAAAATTACTGTTCGTCAATATCTTTTGCAAAATGTTAGACAATCCGCAAAAGCCGGACGGAAATGCAACCTATAAAATGAATCATTTCCTGCACGAATTATTTAAAATTCCAGATGATACTGAGAAAAGATGAATGATTTGATTCATCTTGCGCGATTTTCACAAAAGCGAAAAACTGCGGAGATTGTGGTTGAAAAACATGCGGCGGCGCATTATAATAGAAGCTGCCAAAAAGGCAAAAATATGACGGGCGCAAGCTCTGCGACAGAGGGGAAGTGCAGAAAATGGAGAGCAAAAAGCTGGAGGCACTGCTTATGGCAGTGGATCTTGGCAGCTTTACCCGTGCGGCCGAGGTGCTGGGATACACACAGTCCGGTCTGACACACATGATGAACTCGCTTGAGCGCGAGGTGGGCTTTCAGCTGCTTGAGCGCGGGCGCAGCGGCGTGCGCCTGACCGAGGACGGTGAGCGCGTGGCACCGGCCATCCGCGAGTTTTTGCAGGCCAACGCCCGGCTGGACGGGATGATCGCGCAGGTGAGCGCCTCACGCAGCGAGATTATCCGCGTGAGTGCCTTTGCCAGCATCGCCATGCACTGGCTGCCTCAGATCATCCAGACCTTCCGCCGCCAGTGCCCCGACGTGGACGTGGACATCCGCATGGCCGACCATGTGGACGCGCCGTACGAGCTTTTGGCGCAGGGCAAGATGGATGCCATTTTTGCCAGCCGCCAGAAGGACGGCGGGTACGACTGGCTGCACCTGCGCGACGACCCGATGTACGCCGTGCTGCCGATGGACTTTCCGCTGCCGCACGACGCGATCAGCTTCCCGGTGGAGGGATTCGACGGACAGGAATTTATTATGCCCTCACAGGGCTACGACCGCGACATCATGTGCGTATTCAACGCCCACGGTGTGCGCCCGAAGGTGCGTCCCACTGTGGTGGACGACGGCACCGTGGTCAATATGGTCGAGCACGGGCTTGGCATCAGCATGATGTCGGCGCTCACGCTGCAGGGGCGCAACAACTGCGTCATTCTCCTGCCGGTCAAGCCTGCGGCCTCGCGCGACCTGGGGCTTGCGGTGCGCTCACTGGAGGATGCCTCGCCTGCGCTGCGGCAGTTTATCGACTGCACCCAACGCATCGTTGCCGAGCTGAACTAACACCGATCTTACTGGGGGAACCATTGTGCAATTTAAACCCGTAACAAAGCGTGATCTGAACCGTCTGCGCAGATATTATGAGCCCTGTGAGTACGAGCTGTGTGAATATTCCGCGCTCGTCAAGCTGATGTGGCGCACGTCGCTTCACCCGCGCTGGGCAGAGGAGGCCGGCTGCCTGATTATAAACAACCGCATCGACGGCGAGCTGTGCTTCGACTATCCCGTGCCAGGCCCGGACGGTGACGTGGACGCGGCGCTGGACGCTATTGGGCGCTGGTGCGTGGACGAGGGGCAGAGCCTGACCATTTCCTGCGTGCCGCAGGAGGCTATCGCGCGTCTGCTGCTGCGCTACCCCAACGTGGACGTGACCGAGCGGCGCAACTGGCGCGACTATCTCTACACCGCCGAGGATATGCGCGAGTTTGCCGGCCGACGCTACAGCGGGCAGCGCAACCACATCAACAAGTTCCGCAAAGCCTGCCCCGGCGCGCGCTTCCGCGTGCTCACGCCGGAGGATATGCCGCTGGTGGAGGACTTCTGGCAGCGCTTTGAGGCTACATTTGAAAAAAGCTCCGTCTCCGCGCGCACCGAGTTGGGCTTTGCGCGCGCCATGCTCTCACTTCTGGACAGACCGTGGCTTCTGGCGGGTGGAATGGAATACGAGGGGAAGCTCATCTCCTTTGCACTGGCCGAGCGCTGCGGCAGCACGCTGCACATCCACATTGAAAAGGCGCTCACCGGCTATGAGGGCGTGTACCCCGCCACCGTGCAGGCGTTTGCGCAGCAGTACGCGGTGGGCGGCGTGCGCTGGGTCAACCGCGAGGACGACGCGGGCGACCGTGGGCTGCGCACGTCGAAAATGCAGTACCTGCCCGACCATCTGGGGCGGAAATACTGCTTCCGCGTGAAAAACGAGCTGCACCAGCTTGCCGCGTTGCCCACGCTCAAAACGCCGCGCCTCACGCTCTCTCCCTTCACCGAGGACGACCGCGCGGCCTACAACGCCCTCTGCCTTGACGACGAGCGCAACCGCTACTGGGGTTACGATTACCGGCAGGACTGGCACGGCGAGCCGCTGGACGAATACTTCCTTGCCGTCACGCGGCAGGACTTTGCGGCGAGGCTGGCGGCCAACTTCGCCGTCCGGCTGGACGGGAAGTGCATTGGCGAGGCCGTGCTCTACCGCTTTGATGGGCGCGGCGGGGCCGAGCTGGGCTGCCGCATCGCGCCGGAGTACGCCCACCACGGCTACGGCGCGGAGGCGTTTGTAGCGGCGGCAGAGTGGGGCATCTACCGGCTGCACCTGATCCACATCGTGGCCAAGTGCTACAAGGAGAACGAAGCTTCGCGCCGCATGCTCTCGGCCTGTATGCGCCCTGCGGGCGAGGACGAAACCTTTTATTACTTTGACAAGCAGATCTGACCGGAAATAAGCATCACCCCTCCAAGCAAGGCTGGAGGGGTGATTTTTGCTGGGCAGCGCGGCGGATAGGGCGCGCGGCGCGCGGGCATACTACCCCATAAAGGGGGAATGCGGATGCAGCTTTCGGCGGACTATCGGCAAAATGTGCAGCTGCTCGACGGGCTTTTGGGCGTGGGGCGCTGCTTTGATATGATTGCGCGCGACCTGCTGCTTGGCAATCGGCGTGCGCGGCTGTGGACGGTAGATGGCTACTGTGACGACGGCGTGCTTGAGCGCGTGGTCAGCGTTCTGCTCAGCCATCCCGCTGCGCCGGACGCGCCGGATATGGCGCAGCTCATCGCCCGCTGCATCACCTTCTGCGAGGTGGGCGAGGAGGCCGACGTGGACAGGGCTGTCACGGCGGTGTTTCTGGGCAAAACACTGCTGCTGGCAGAGGGCTGCGCGGCCTGTGCGCTCATTGATGCCAAGAGCTACCCCTCGCGCGGCGTGGAGGAGCCGGACTCCGGCAAGGTGCTGCGCGGCGCGCACGACGGCTTCACCGAGACCATCGTCACCAACGCCGCGCTGCTGCGCCGCCGTATCCGCGACCCGCAGCTTGTGCTCGAGGGCTTCAAGCTCACCGAGCGCTCGCGCGCGGACGTGGCGCTTTGCTATCTGGACGACCGCGTGGACCGCGCCGCACTTGACGAGCTGCGCGAAAAGCTCCGGCGCATCGACGTGCGTTCGCTTTCAATGGGGCAGGAGAGCGTGGCCGAGTGTCTGATGCCGCCGCAGTGGTATGACCCGCTGCCCAAGGTGCGCTACACCGAGCGCCCCGACGCGGCCACCGCCTGCGTGATGGAGGGCAACATCGTGCTCATGGTGGATAACTCCCCGGCAGTGATGCTCCTGCCCTCGCGCTTTTTTGATTTTTTGCAGGAGGCAAACGACTTTTACTTTCCGCCGCTCATCGGTACCTATCTGCGCGTGCTGCGCGCGGCGGTGTTCGCGCTCACGCTGTTTATCACGCCCGTGTGGTATGTGCTCGTCAGCCGCCCGCTGCCGCGCTCGCTCAGCTTTCTCGCCGTGACGAGCGAATGCGAGGTGCCGCTGCTGGCACAGCTGCTGCTTACGGAGTTTATCGTCGACCTCTTGAAGCTCGCCTCGCTCAACACGCCCAGTGTGTTTGCAAGCTCATTTTCCATGATCGGCGCGCTGGTGCTGGGCGATTTTGCCGTGCAGGCGCATTGGCTCGCGCCGGAGGTGCTGGCATACATGGCCTTTGTGGCCATCGCAAACTTTGCTCAGCCGAGCTACGAGCTGGGGTACGCGTTCAAGCTGCTGCGGCTGGTGCTGCTAATGATGGCAGCGGCGCTGGGCTGGGCGGGGCTTGCGCTGGGCACGGCGCTGGTGCTGCTGCTCATCGCCGTCACAAAGCCCGTGGTCGGCAGGCACTATTTTTATCCGCTCTTCCCGTTCAACTGGAAAAAGCTGCGCGGCCTTCTTATCCGCCGTCCCATCTCGCGCGACAACACCTGAAAAGCGGCCGCCCGGACGATACTGTCCGGACGGCCGTGTTTGTATTGAGGGCATTAATTTGTCTCCGCCGTGCTGACGATGCGGAAATAGGCGTTGGAGGTGAGGCGATACATCACGCAGTAGAGCGCTGTGAACAGCACGAACGCCGCGCCCGTCACGCCCAGCACGAGCGGCAGATTGTGCAGGTTGAAAAGCTGCAAAATGCGCCAGATCATCGGCTGGGCAAAGCTGAGGTGCAGCAGCGCCGCGCCTAACGGCAGCAGGAAAACAAGGCGCATCTGCGCGTTGATGCTCTGGCGGATGTCCTGCGCGGTCATGCCCACATTCTGCATGATGGCAAAGCGCGCGCGATCCTCGTAGCCCTCGCTGATCTGCTTGTAGTACAGCATGAGCACCGTGGCAAACAGAAACACAAGGCTCAGAACAAGGCCGATGAAAAACAGCCCCCCATAGGTCGAGTAAAAGTCGTCCCGGTTTGCCGCCTGCGAGGTGAAGCTGTAGCCGCCGCTGCCCACGCCGCGCAGGTCGAGCAGCGCTACCCGCTGCCGTTCAAACAGCGCCAGCTGCCCGTCGCTGCCCAGATTCGTGTCAAGATAATAGTTGTAGCGGATGCTCTCGTCGCGGATGCCGCTTTCGCGCAGCACAGTGTCCACATCGTCCACGACGATGAAAATGCTGCTGCCGATGACCGCCGCCGCGTCAAAGTTCGGCAAAAACTCGTCGAGCACGCGCTTTACCGTCAGCTCGCTGCCTGCGCCGAGGACAAAGCGGTCAAACGAAATGTCCGTGCGGTAGCCGCAAACCAGCGCTTCCTTTTCATTCAGCGTCTCGTGTGCGCCCGTCTCGCGGTTAAAGTCAGAAAGCGGCACAAGGATCACGCTGCTTGCCGAAACGTCGCTGTAGAGGTTGACGCCGTACAGGTTGGCAAAGGTCTCGCCCTCCCAGCACCCGCGCAGCTCTACTTCGCGGTACTCCACCACGCGCGTCACGTCCTGCGCGTTCTTTTCCAGCGCGCGGCGCACCGGGGCAAGGGCAGAGTCGCTCATGTCGGCGTACTCCGCAAAATTCACCTGATACATCAGCTGCATGGGGTTGAGTGTGCGCACGCTGTCCTCCGCGCCGATAAACAGGCTCGCGCTCGAGCCGATCATCACCAGCACCATCGTCGAGAGAATGCAGATCGACGCCAGACTTGCGCCGTTGCGCTTCATGCGGTACGCCATCGACGAGAGCGAGACGAAGTGCTTTTTCTGATAGTAATAGTTTTTGTTCTTTTGCAGCGTGCGGCACAGCGTCACGCTGCCCGCGATGAACAGAAGATACGTCCCCACGATCACCATCAGCACCGCCACGAAAAACAGCGCCATCACCTGCAGGGGCTTTTCCGTCGTGACGGCAATGCAGTACGCCCACACCAGCAGCACCGCGCCCGGCACGGAGAGCAGCCAGTTGGCTCGCGGCGGCTTTTCGCCCATGTTTTCGCTGCGCAGCAGGGCGATGGGATCACGCCGGCACACCTGCCACAGCGCGCGCAGCAGCAGCACCGCGAAGATCACGGCGAAGATGATAAGCGTATATTTCACGGCGCTTGCTTCAATGCGCAGGACGAAATCGGTCTCGCCGCGCACCATGCGCAAAAGCAGCAGCTCCCACAGCTTCGAGAGCAGAATGCCCAGCGCCAGCCCGGCGGCCTCCGCACCGGCATAGATTGCCAGCGTTTCCCACACGAGAATGCGCGTCAGGGCGCTGCGCGTCATGCCCAGCACGCTGTAAAGGCCAAACTCACGCCGCCGGCGGCGCAGCAGAAACTCATTGGTGTAGAGCAGAAACAGCAGCGCGAACGCCGCAATGACCAGCTGCCCCAGCAGCAAAAGCGGACGCAGCGTGCGTACGCCGCGCAGTCCATCAATGGCGGGGGTGTAGGTAAGGTACGCCACAATGTAAAACATCGTCACCATGCCTGTGCAGGCGCACAGATACGGAAGGTAAAACCGGCCGTTTCTGCGGATGCTGCCCAGAGCCAGACGGGGATAGAAGCCAGCTTTCATTGCACGTCACCGCCTGTTGAGAGAATGGTCAGCGTGTCGGTGATGGCCTGATAGAACGCCGCATCTGTGCGCTCACCGCGATAGAGCTGGTGGAACACCTCGCCGTCGCGGATGAACAGCACCCGCCCCGCGCGGCTTGCCGCCTTGACCGAATGCGTGACCATCAGAATGGTCTGCCCGCGGCGGTTGATCTCGCCAAAGAGCGTGAGAAGCTCGTCTGTGGATTTCGAGTCGAGCGCGCCGGTGGGCTCATCGGCTAAGAGAATGCTCGGACGCGTGATCAGCGCGCGGGCAACGGCGGCGCGCTGCTTCTGCCCGCCGGAGACCTCGTAGGGGTACTTTTTCAGGATGTCCGCAATGCCAAGCTGTTTGGCAAGCGGCGTGAGCGCCTCGCGCATCAGGCCGTACGGCTTGCCCGCGAGCACAAGGGGCAGATAGATGTTATCCTCAAGGGTGAAGGTGTCAAGCAGATTGAACTCCTGAAATACAAACCCCAGATTGTCGCGCCGGAAGGCTGCCGCCTGTGCAGGCGGGATGGCGGCGAAGTTGCGCCCTTCCAAAAGCACCGTGCCGCTGGTGGGCTGGTCGAGCGCGGCGAGAATGTTGAGAAGCGTGGTTTTGCCGCTGCCGCTCTCGCCCATGATGGCCACATATTCGCCCTGCTCTACGCAGAAGTTTACGTTTTTCAGCGCCTCCACCTTGCTGCCGCCGAAGCGGGTGGTGTACACCTTACGCAGGGCGCTGACCTCCAGAATTGACATATTGATGTTGACCTCCTTTGTTGTTGTGCCCCTATTGTAGCAGAGCACACGCGGCGTCTCCATCGATTTTCCTTACAGTTTCGGCGGCAAAACGAACAAAACTGTAAGATTTGCCGCAGACGCGGCGGGTACTGCACGGCAAATCTCAGTCGCGGCTTTTCGTGTTTCTACTCGCCCTGCACGTCGTGCTGCGCAAGGTCGATGAAAACGGACGTGCCCTCGCCGATCGTCGACTCCGCCCAGATGCGGTGGTGCAGCATTGTGCACACGCGGCGGCAGAGGTACAGCCCCAGTCCGCTGGCGTGCACGTCGGCGCGGCCGTTGTAGCCGGTGTAGCCGCGCTCAAAGACACGGGGCAGATCTTCCGCCGCGATGCCCACGCCCGTGTCGCAGATGACCAGCGTTTTCGGCGCGGTGAGCGCAATGCGCACCATGCCGCCGGGCGGCGTATACTTGAGCGCGTTGGACAAAAGCTGCTCCACCACAAAGCCCAGCCACTTGCCGTCGGTCACGGCGCTCTCGTCCAGCGGGGCGTAATCAAGGCGAATGTGCCGGTCGATGAACTCGTCGGCGTACTTGCGCACGGCCTGCCGCACCGGCTCATTGAGCGCCGTGCGGCGCAGCACCAGGTCGTTCGTGTCGGAGTCGAGACGCAAAAACGCCAGCACCATCTCCACATACTGCTCAATGCGCCGCAACTCGCCGGAAAGCCGCCGCCCCTCGGCGCTGTCCATGCCCTGCAGCGTCAGGCGCATGGCGGCGATGGGTGTTTTGATCTGGTGCGCCCAGGTCATGTAGTAGGCCACCATGTCGGCGTACTGTACGCTGTGCTGCGCGTCGCGGCGCTGCTGCGCCTGACAAAGCGCCGTGAGCAGCGCCCGTTCGTCCGCCTCGGCAAGTGTCTGCGGCGCGGGCAGAAGGGCGGCCAGCTCCTCTGCAGCGCAGGACATGGCCTGCTGCATCAGAAGATGCCGCCGCCGTGCGGCAGCGCAGCGTTTTGCCGCCACGCAAAGCCACAGCACCGCGCACAAAAGCGCCGGGTATGCCACCGCGCCCAGCGGCAGGGAGTACAGCGCGAACGCCGCCGCAAAAATCACGCAGCTCACGCCCGGCAGGATGAGCCGCCGCGCCTCCTGCGCCCAGTATGCCTTGAAAAAGCCCATGAAAACCTCCTGCGCGTCATTTGTTATTTCAGCCGCGTGCTTTCCTTCAAGCCCCGCTTGGCAAAGAGCGACACGGCGAGCAGCACCGCGAGCATCGCGGCGGAGAGAGCGGTGAGGAAGGAGAGGCTGCCGTCGTAGTAGGTGAAGCTGCTCCACGCGCACTTCGCGGCATCGGATAGGGTGCATTCATGGAAAGCAAGCTGCATGTGGATGCAATAGGCAGAATACAGCGTCCAGCCCGCCGCAGCGGCAGACACGCTGCGCCAGAGCGCCCGGCCGAACACCTTCCACCGCATTTGCCGCAGCGACATGCCGATCACGCGGAGGATCGTGTAGCTTCTCCGCTCCTGCTCGGCCTCGAGCGCCAGCGCGCTGGCAAGCAGCAGCGTCACCAGCGCGATGCAGCCGCCGCAGGAGAAAAGCGTGATTAGTGTTTGCGTTTGCAGCTGGATCTCTGTCTGCTTTTCTCGCTTTGATCCAGAATGCAGCCTGTCCGCCCAAACGCGGTGCGCACCAGTGTGCGCACCGCGTAGTATGCTGAAAGGTCGGCGGCGTTTTCGTCCGCCGTGATCAGGAGCTGCTGATAGGCAAAGCTCTCGCCCGCCTCAAAGCATTCCCACTCCGTGCCCGGCTTCATCCCGTCCAGAAGCCTGCGGACAAAGCCCTCGGAGCAGACCACCGTGTAGGGCTCGCTCGTGCCGATGCATACGCGCACCGTCACATCGCCGCTCGGCTGCGGACAGTCGGGCCATTCGTAATGAATGCTGGGATCCTGCGCGCCGGAGGGCTTTTGCCCCATGTAGCAGCTGGAAAAGAAGAGATAAATGATATCGCCGTTATGGAAAGCCTCCGTCTCGTCGCCAAAGTCGATCACGCCCTGCCAGATCCGCTCGTCGATCATGAAAAGGTTCGTCCTCCGCTCCTCGAGCCCCGCAAAGGAGATACAGATGGGCGAGGCGTAGGTGCTTCCGTTGTGCAGACGCATAAAGCCTTCCACCGACTCGATGCCCTCGATGTCTGCACGCGTCCGGGCACGGGCACCTTGTCGCCCACGGAAAGCGCGCTGCCGCACGCGGCCTCCAGTGCCTCCAGCACCTCCTGCGTCACGGCGACCTCGCCGTCCTTTCGCGGAAGCCGCCCGTCCGACAGCGTGATGCGCCCTAACGAAAGGTAACGGCTGTCCACCGTGCCAAAGGAGCGGGAAACGCCGCTCAACCCCAGCTCACCGTAGGTCAGCGCGGTGCCGATCTCCTGCACCCAGCCCTGCTGCTCGCCCCACGCGCGGTCGCCGCTTTTCGTGTAGGACAGGGCGATGTACCACTCACCGAAGGTGTTGTAGCGGTACTCTCGTTGGTGTAGCGCATGCTTTCGTTGAGCGAAAGCGATAAGATGGCGCAGGAAAAGAACAGCAGGAGCACTGCAAATACCAGCAGGCTCGAACGTTTTTTACGCAGAACGCCCTGCGCAGCAAGGAAAAAAAGCTCGTGAAGCATGGACAAACCTACGGAATCGTTATTTTCTGTCACTTTATTGTAATTGCAGTATAACGGAATCAACTTTTCCTGTCAAGGAAAACCGCCGCCCCTCCGAAAAAGGAAGAGCGGCGGAAAAGCATTAACGCTGGTATTCAAACTCCCAGTCGTAGAGGCTGACAATGTCACCGTCGCGGATGCCCATCTCCTCCAGCCGGTCGAAAAGACCGCTCTGGCGGAGCATCTTGTCAAAGTACATGCGGCTTTCGTAGTCGTTGTAATTGACGTTGGCCATCAGGCGTTCAAGCCACGCGCCGGAGACGATATAGGTGTTGTCCTCCACCTGAATGTCCAGCGGGGCGGACATGTCCACTTGCGGCGGACGCTTGACGTATTCCGGCTCGTACACCGTCACGGGCGGCAGCGTGGAGAGCAGCTCCGCGATCTTGAGTACCAGCGCGCGCGTGCCCTGATGCGCGGCAGCGGACAGCTCGAAGAGGGGGTAGCCCAGCTCATCCGCGCGCTCACGCAGGCGGGCAAGGTTGTCGCTTTCAGGCGGGAGCATGTCCATCTTGTTGGCCACGATGATCTGCATACGGCCTGCCAGCTCCTGCGACCACTGCGCAAGCTCGGCGTTGATGGCCTCAAGGTCCTCCACCGGGTCGCGCCCCTCGCTGCCCGACACGTCCACCACATGCACCAGCAGGCGGCAGCGGTCGATGTGGCGCAAAAAGTCGTGCCCCAGCCCTGCACCGTCGGCCGCGCCCTCAATGATGCCGGGGATATCGGCCATCACAAAGCTCACGCCCTCGGTGACGTACACCACGCCGAGGTTGGGGAAGAGGGTGGTGAAGTGATAGTTGGCGATCTTCGGCTGCGCGCGCGAGACGACGGAAAGAAGCGTCGACTTGCCCACGTTGGGAAAGCCGATCAGCCCCACGTCGGCCAGCAGCTTCAGCTCGAGCACCACGTCGTGCTCCTCGCCGGGCAACCCCGCCTTGGCAAAGCGCGGCACCTGCCGCGTGGGCGTGGCAAAGTGGCTGTTGCCCCAGCCGCCGCGCCCGCCCTTGCAGAGCACAAACGGCTCGCTGTCGGACATGTCCTTGATGATCTCGTTTGTCTCGGCGTCGCGCACCAGCGTACCGCGCGGCACACGGATGGTCAGTGGCTTGCCGCTCCTGCCGAATTTGCGCGCGCCCTGCCCGTCCATGCCGTTTTCCGCCACATATTTGCGCTTGTAGCGAAAGTCCATCAGCGTGGACATGTTGTCGTCCACCACCAGCACCACGTCGCCGCCGTTGCCGCCGTCGCCGCCGTCAGGGCCGCCGGCTGCCACATACTTTTCGCGGTGGAACGCCACCGCGCCGTTGCCGCCCTTGCCCGCGCGCACGGAAATGCGCGCCTTGTCCAAAAATGCAGTTGCCATATCGTATCGTTCCTCCTTGGGACGGTGTTTGCATAATAAGATAGTTTATTGTACCCGCTTTTCGCCGTTTCGTCAAGGAGAAAGTGGGGCGTCCCCTGCGGACTGTTTCCTGCAAAAACGCGCTTGCTTTTTTTATGCGGATACGATATAGCGCATATATACGGATGAGAAAGAAGGGCATTCTATGACGACCTGCGTCTCTCCCGCAGAGCGCCTCGCCGCGCTGCTGCTTGCGCTTATTCTGGCGCTGTCCGCCAAACCGGATGCGCTGACGGCAACACCCGGGCCGGAACCGTTTGCAGGGCTTGAAGTAAGAGTTACCAGTCAGGCCGAGCTGGACGCGCTGGCACTGCACGAGGACGCGGAGAAAATCATATCCGTGGCCGGGGAGGGTGCAGACATCAGCGACATCGGCGCGCTGTGCGGCCTGACCAACCTGACATGGCTTAACTTGAAGCGCAACAATAACCTCACCCGAACGCAGGTGGATGACCTGCAAGCAAAGCTGCCAAACTGCGAGATATCTTTCTAAACAGCATGAAACCCCGGACAGGCGAAACTGTCCGGGGTTTCAGCGTGTCAAAGAGCCCTCGTCAGTCCGAGCCGACGTGTGCGCCGGTTCGCAATGACGCGAAGATCCTGCCGAAACCGATTGCGAATGCGCAGCGCCCGTAGGGAACGAACGTTTGCAAAGCCGGATACGGCGGATGGTCAAGGATGGCCGCGTTTACGCGCGCTTCCACTTTGCGCCGTTGGGGATGTCGGTCAGCTCCACGCCCTGCGCGCGCAGCTCGTCGCGGATGCGGTCGGCCTCGGCGAAGTTTTTGGCCTTCTTCGCCTCAAAGCGGGCGCGCAGGAGCGCTTCGATGCCCTCGTCGGGCGTGCCGTCCTCGGCGATGACGGTGAACTCGCCCGTGGCCTTCGGCGCGGCGGCGTTCTTCTGGCGCAGCGCGGCGGCCTTTTTCGTCAGGTCGAGCGAAAGCACCGCGTCCAGCGCGTCGATGACGGAGAGCTTGGTCTCGTCGTTCGTCTTGGCCTTGAGCACGTCGTAGAGCACGGTCACGCCCATGGCAGTGTTGAGGTCGTTGTCCATCTGCTTGACGAACTTTTCGCGCAGCGCTGCCACGGCTGCCTCGTCCACCGCGCCGTCGCCGGGCTTGAGCGCGGCGATCTTGGCAAGCAGCTTCTGGTAGGCCAGCGCGGCGTTGTCAAGGTTCTCCCAGGAGAAAACAAGGTTCTTGCGGTAGTGGCTTTGCAGGCAGAAGAAGCGGTAGGCGAGGGGGTCGTAGCCCTTCTGTTC
>CAYPLM010000029.1:0-12491 GCA_964411575.1 uncultured Oscillibacter sp.
GTGCACACCGCAGATGCAGGTGTGCACTGCGAAAACAGCGGCGTGATCGACGCGCGCATGGCAGAGCTCAAGGCGCGCGACCGCGCGGGCGACGTGTCCAGCCACCCCATCGCCCGCCCCGAGGAGATGGAGGCCGAGGCTGTGGCGCGCCTTCTGCGCATCGCGCAGGCGGCGGAGGCGCCGGTGGTGATCGTGCACCTGACCAACGAACAGGCGCTCGACGAGGTGGAGGCGGCGCGTGCACGCGGCCAGCGCGTGTATGTGGAGACCTGCCCGCAGTATCTGCTGCTCGACGACGGCGTGTACTACGCTGACGACTGGGACGCGGCGGCCAAATACGTCTGCGCCCCGCCCATCCGCGACGAGCGCAACCACCGCGCGCTCTGGCGTGCGCTGCGCCGGGGCGGGATCCAGACGGTGTCCACCGACCATTGCTCCTTCACTGCCGAGCAAAAGCGCATGGGACTGCACGACTTTACCAAGATCCCCGGCGGCCTTGCGGGCGTGGAGACGCGCGGCGAGCTGATGTACACCGCCGGCTTTGCCCAGCACCGTCTGAGCATCGGCGCGCTGTGCCGCGTGCTCAGCGAAAACCCCGCGCGGCTGTACGGCCTGTTCCCGCGCAAGGGTATTCTCGCCCCCGGCAGCGATGCGGACATCGTGGTCTACGACCCGCACGGCGGACACGAGCTGCACGCCGCCGAGCTGGTCTCCCGCGCGGGCAGCACACCGTTCGAGGGCTTTAAGACCTCCGGCACGGTGTCGCAGGTGTATCTGCGCGGGCAGCTGGCCGTGCGCAACGGTGAGGTGCTCGGCGCGCCGCAGGGGCAGTATCTGCGCCGCGGCTACCCGGCACTGTAAGGAGGCGGACAGATGATGCATATTCTCTACGCGCAGTGGCCGACGCTGCTGGTACTGGCGCTGCTGTGCTTTGTCGGATATCTTCGCACGCGCAGACGCACGGCCGTGCGCTCCACGCTTTGGGTGCTGGCGTTCGCGCTGGCGCTGGCGGCGGCGCTGGTATGCTGCTTTTTAGGCATACATGTCGGGCTCTGGACGCTGGGCACGCTTTTTGTCCTGGGCTTCTGGAGCTGGGCAGGGCTTGCCGCACTGGCGGTACTGGCGCTGCTTTTGACCGTGCGCGGCATTGAGAAAAAACGCGCCGCGCGAAAGCTGGAAAAGGCCATGCAGCAGGCCGAGGCGGAGAAGGCCGCCGAGGTCGCCCGCGCCCGTGAGGAGGGCGAAGCGCTTGGCCGCGTGCAGGCCGAGAGCGAGGCATACTTCGCCGACGACCTCCCGCTCGATCCGCCGCAATAACCACTGTTAAAATACGAAAGGCTGTACACCCTGTTCGGGGCGCACAGCCTTTTTTCCATTTTATAAAACTTTTCAGAATACCACGACCAGCAGCATTTTGAACCAGTCGGCGCCCTCCACGGCGTGGGGGTGGCGGGCGGGCATGACGATCGACTCGCCCTCGTGCAGCGTGTAGGCCACGCCGTCGATGGTGATCTTTCCGGTGCCGTCGAGGCAGGTGACAAAGGCGTCGCCGCCGGACTCGTGGGTGCTGATCTCCTCGCCGGGGGCGAAGGAGAAGAGCGTGATGCTCACGGCGCGGTTCTGCACGAGCGTCTTGCTGACGATCTGGCCGGGCTGGTAGGCGATCTGTTCCTTGAGAGCAAGAACCTGCGATTTTTCGATGTTCTTCAGCATGAGGTCATCTCCTTATTGTTCCAGCAGCGCACGAAACGCCGCTATATTTTCCTCCGCACGCGCGGAAAGCACGGAAACCGCACCGTCAAGCTGCGCCGCAGTGCCAGCACGGTCGTCGAGCAGCGCATGGAGCGCAGAGAGCGCCGTATCGGCGTTGAACGCGGAAAGCATCCCCGCCGAGGGCATGCCCAGCGCAGAGAGACAGGCGGAGACCTTGGGGTCGTACACGATGCCCAGCACGCTCACACGCTCGCACGCGGCGAAAATGATGCTATGCAGCCGCGTGGAGACCACCGCGTCCATGCACGAGAGCATGCTCATCATCCCCTCCGGGTCGTAGGGCGCGGAGAGGAGCACCGAGGGCGCGTGCATCTGCGCGCGCACGGCCTGCGCGGCAAGCTCGTCCTTACCCTGCTGCAAAATGAGAAACGCTACGTCCGCGCGCTCTGCCACGGCGTCGCAAAAGCGCGCCAGCTCGGCCGCCTTGCCCTCCGTACCGCGCGTGAAGCGCACGGAAACGCCGATCACCGGGCGCTTGCCGACAAGCCCCTGCGCGCGCAGCAGCTCCTCGCCCCGCGCGCGGCCAAGGCCGTGCATGGCGTACACCGGGTCGGCCGTGACACGGATATCCTGCCGCGTCACGCCCATCTCGCGCAGCGCCGTGAGCGAGGCTTCGTCGCGCAGGGTGATCACATCCGCCGCCTCCGCCACGGCACGCACACGCGCGCGGTTTTTCTCACTGCGGACGGGGCCGATGCCGTTGGCATAGAACATGATGCGCTTTCCATAGTGCCGGGCAAGGCGCAAAATGGCTGTGTAATACAGAAGTGAGCGGGTGCTCGTGCTGTCCTGCAGCAGGCTCCCTCCCCCGCTGACAAGCACCGTGCAGCGCCTGAGCTCACGTGAGACGGTGAAGGGGTTGAAGCGGTACACCGCGTCCACGCCGCACTTTTCGCGCGTTTCGCGCGGGCGGTTGGAAAGCGCGATGAGCTTTGCCCCCGGCGCGGCGGCGGAAAGCTGCTCGCGCAGCGAAAGAAGAATGGCATCGTCGCCGAGGTTTCGGTAGCCGTAGTAGCCGGAGAGCACGATGCGTTCGCGCGCGGCCCACACGCGGCGATAGGCAGTAAGGCAGTCGTCCGCCATGCGCGCAACAGAGTAGTCCCTCTGCACCAGTGCGCGCCCCATCGCGCCAAGCTGGGCGCGGCGCACAGGCTCGAGCGCCAGCGCGTGCAGAATGTCGTCCGTAAGACGCTGCACATCCGCCATACCGCAGCCGCGGCAGCAGAGGTTGGTGGACTGCGCAAGGGCGACTCGCTCCTCGCTCAAAAGGCCGATATAGCCCTCGCTCCCGGCCAGCAGCACAGGCTTTTCCTCCGCCATGGCCTCCAGCGCGGCGCGGCTGACGCCCACAAACAGGTCGCCCGCCGCCAGAAGCTGCGGCACGTCCGTGCGCGCGCCGGTCATGTGGATATACGTCTCCCCTGCTGCGGCGTTGAGCGCGTCGGCGCGCTCGCGCAGCTGCGCATACACCTCGCCGCTGCCCACGATCACAAGGCGCACGCCCGGCACATGCGCACGCAGCTGCGGCGCAGCGTCGAGCAGCAGACGTGTAACGGCAGTGCTGGCCGCGTCGAGACGGCTGACATGCACCAGCACCGGCGCGTCTGCCGCGATGCCCAGCGCGTGCCGGGCAGCGGCCCCGTCACATCGGGGCGAAAAGCGCTCGGTGTCGATGCCGTTGACGGTGAGCAGAATGTTCTCCCGCTCCACGCCGTAGCTCGTTTCCAGATAGTCGCAGATGTCCTCGCTGACGGCAAGGGTCTGCTCTCCCCAGTTGGTCAGGCGGCGCAGGGTCTTGTTTACATAATACACGCCGTGCGCCGTGGTAACGAAGGCAAAGCCCATCTGCCGCTGCAAAAGACCGCACAAAAACGCCGGAATGCGCGCGTGGGCATGCACGATGTCGGGCTTTTCCGTGCGGATGATATGCCGCAGCGCATGCAGCGCGCACAGCATGGTGGCCACGCTGCGCCGGTGCAGCGGAGCGCGCAGGCAGCGCACGCCGCCCTCGGTGAGCGTTTTTTCGTACACGCCGCCGTTGGACACCACCACCACGTCATAGCCCTGACGGCGCAGCGCCAGTGACAGCTCAAGCACATGCGTCTCCGCGCCGCCGATGTTGAGCCCCTGGAGCGCCATGAGGATCTTTTTGGCCATCAGTCCACCGCCTCGATGCTGACGAGCTGCTGCACGTTAAAGGAGCTTGCCAGCGTGCGCGTGTAAAACTGCTGCGTAGAGCCCACCTTCAGCTCGGCGGTGCCCAGCCAGTACCCGGCGGGGCGCTCGGTGGCGCGGCACTCGATGGTCAGCAGCACGTTGTAGCGGTCGTCATAGGTGATGGTCACGCTCTCGCCCGCGGCGTTGAGGTCGACGGAAGTGTAGGGCGTGATCTCGATGTCGGTCACGGTGCCGATGAAAGAACCGCTGGTCTTGTCGTAAATGCGGTCGCCGCGCTGCACGCCCTCGGCGGTGAAGCTGCGCACCGCGCCGATGCGGGCGGTGTAGGTCAGCTTGAGCGCACCGCCGCCCTCGCCGCCTTCGGGTGCAGGCGCGTCCTTTGTGTCAACGCCGACGATGTAGCCGCTGGCAGCAAAGCCCTTGCCCTTGACGTGGCACACGTCGCCGATCTTGCACGAAGCGCCGGAGACGATGGCGTCCTTTTCGGTGAGGTAGCCCGAGGCGTCCACGGCGAGGTACACGCGGTAGGCGTTTTCCTGCGGGACATAGGAGACGGTCTTACCCAGCGCGGGCACGGCCTTGCTCTCGGTGTAGGGCTCGCTTTCGACGGAGGCAATGATGCCGAGATAGGTGTTGTCGGTGGCGCGGTAAACCTCGCTGCCCTCCTCCATCAGCGCGAGCGAGCCGCCGGGCACGGTGTTCAGCTCGATGAGCAGCTGCATGGGATACTCCGTGGCGGACGCGCCGGTGCTGCGGTCGCGCAGCAGCCAAATCGCCCCCAGCACCAGAAGCGCCAGCAGCACGATGGCTGCGTCGATGAGGTTGAAGCGGCGCTTGACTTTCTTATCCATGGTGAGCTCCTTTCAGGGTGTCAAGATACACCCGCTCGATGCTGCGCGCGAAAATTTCGCCGGTGAAGCGCTCGTGGAAGATCTCCACCGCGCGGCGGGACATGCGCGCGAGCGTGTCCGGCTCGTCCATCAGCCGGGCGATGGCAGCGGCAAGACCGGCGCTGTCGCGGTTGGGGAAGATGAGGCCGTTTTCGCCGTCATCCACCAGATAGGGGTTGCCGCCGTAGCTGCTGACCACGGCGGGAAGGCCGATGCTCATGCCCTCCAGCACGGAAAGGCAGGACGTCTCAGTGCCATAGGACGCGTTGAGCTGCACGTCAAGCAGCGAAAGGAAGCCAGAAACATCCGTCAAAAAGCCGAGAAAACGCACCTTATCGTCCAGGCCGCGCCTGGTTACTTCGGCGCGCAGCTCGTCCTCGTACGTCCCCGTACCGGCGATGAGCAGCACAAACGAGCGTCCCTCGCGCGAGAGCTGCTCGGCGGCCTCCACGATGTGCAGATGCCCCTTGTACGGCTCGATGCGCGCGAGGATGCCCATGGTGAAAACACCCTCGGGCACGTTCCACGCGCGGCGCAGCGCGGCAAGCTCATCGTCCGTTTTGCGCGTGAGCGGAGCCACGCCGTTCATCATGGTGGTGATCTTTTTGGGGGAAACGCCCGCGTCGGTCAGATTCTCCGCCGCAGCGGGGCTGACGGCGATGATGTGGTCGGCATATCGCGCGTTGAGCCACTGGTTGACCCAGCGTCCCGGCGGGTACTTGAGCTTTTTGGGTACGGGGAAGGCCGAGTGGCGCGTGTAGATCACGGTTTTGCCGCAGCGGCGCGCGGCAATGCGCCCGGACAGCGCGCCGTGCGTGTGCACGATGTTGGGCTTGACATCGCGGATGAGGCGTTCGAGCGCCTTGACGTCGTCGCGGTGATACGAACGGTCGGCTATGCCGTCCACCTCGTACACCTGCGCGCCCAGCGCCTCGAGCGGCGGCTTGAGCAGACTGCCGCGCGGCACGGCGATAAGCGTTTCAAACTGCGTTTTGTCGGCATATTGCAGGTAGTTGAGCAGCACGCGCCCCGCGCCGCCGATGTTGGAATCGCTGATGATGTTGAGCACACGGATCATGAAAGCAGTCCTCCCTCCCGCAGGCTTCCCCGGCGGGCGCACAGCGCCCCCGCCGCGAGATACGCCCAGAACACGAGCATCACATGGTAATTATAGAAAGAATAGTCCGTCATTCCCTGCAAAAGAAAGCCCAGAAGCCCCGCCGTGAAACCCGCCTGCAGATAGCGCGAGGCAGCGTCGCTCTCGCGGTACATGGCGCGGCAGAGCGAGCGCACATGCCGCAGCAGCAGCCACACGAACACCGCCAGCGCGGCAATGCCCGCGTCGCAGAGGATCTGCAAAAAGAGGTTGTGCGAGTGCGGCGCGACGACGGCGTTGTAGCTGTAGAGCGGGTACACCGCGTCGAATGCGCCCTCACCCGGCCCGATGCCCAGCAGCCAGTGGCCGTCGGCAAGCATGGCGATGGTGCCCAGCAGAATGTACAGGCGATAGGACGTGGAGCTGTCACCGAGGTTGCCGATGCTCGTAAAGCGGGCAATCACCGACGCGGGCAGCACGAAGTAGAGCCCCGCCAACGCCAGCGGCGCAAGCCACAAAAGCCGCGGCAGCGCCAAAAGCACGAACACCGCCGCCGCAAACAGCAGCCCCAGCCACGCCCCGCGCGAGAACGTGAGCAGCATGCAAACGCCCATCACGCCGCAGCACGCCAGATACCAGCAGCGCCGCAGCGCGCCACGGCAGGCGAAAAGCTCCGCCACGGCCAGCGGCAAAATCAGCACCAGATACTCGCCCAGCATGTTGGGGTTTTCCAGCGTGGCCGTGACGCGGAAGGTGGAGCCGAACATCCCGCTGTCCACCCATGCCTTGGACTGGTAGCCCAGCTTGAACACATACTGCACGATGCCGTAGGCCGAAACGCCCGTCCCCACGGCCACCAGCGCCGCCACCAGCGCGTCAAGCTGCGCGCGCGTGTGCACCGCGTGGTACAGCGCGGCGGCGTAGAGGATGAAGGCGATGCTGATGGCGCCCACGGTGAGGCTTGCGGCGCGGTCGACCGAGTGCAGCGTACCGACCAGATACAGCGCAGCGTAGGCAAAGACGAGGAAATTGATGCGCGAGGGCTGCAGCCGCCGCTCGCTTTGCAGAAGGCTGAGCGCCGTGGAGCCAAAGCCAACCAGGACGAGCGCGAGCAGCACAATCGTCGGCAGCAGCGGCGCAAGCACCGCCGGCAGCGCGCACCAGAAAAAGCACTGCAAAAATACGCTGCCCTCCATCAGGCGATCCAGCTTCAATCGGCGGTAGAGCGCGGCGGCACGGCGGCGCAGCACGCCCTGCGGCGCCTGTTCGTCGCGCCAGGAGCGCGGCGTGCAGAACCATGTCACCAGCACGCTCTCGCGCGTCTGCGTACCGAACCAGCGGCACACGCGGTCAAACCCCGCCCAGAAGCGCGTGCGGGAAACGGCAGCAGCAAGGGCCGTCATCCAGTGCCAGAGCGTACCGAGAAATAAGCTGTTTTCGATCAAGCGGCATCCGCTCCTTTCTTTTTGAGAAGCTCTTTGAGATCATACAGCGCGTGCACATGCAAAAGCCACGCGAGCGCAAAAAAGACGATCACACCCACCAGCGTGGGCACCAGCATCACGGCCGCGCGGGCAGCAAGCGACGCGCCCAGGT
Source organism: uncultured Oscillibacter sp. (assembly GCA_964411575.1). Classification (GTDB taxonomy): domain Bacteria; phylum Bacillota; class Clostridia; order Oscillospirales; family Oscillospiraceae; genus Hominicoprocola. Next base: position 7,534 of record CAYPLM010000029.1, read on the forward strand.
ACGCCTCCAGCGCCGCGCGCAGCAGCCACACCACCGCCGCCATCGCCGCCGTGCACAGCGCCGTGCGCGCAAGCTGTCCGCCCTCGCCGCGCAGCAGGCCGTAGCGTCGGGAAAGCGGCACCAGCAGCACCAGCGCCCCGGAAAGCGAGGCCAGCGAGCTTGCCAGCGCCAGCCCGCTCACGCCCATCTTCGGCGCGAACAGCGCGCACAGCACGAGGTTGACCGCTACGCCCACGACGCCCGACACCAGCGGCATTTTCCCGTGCTGGGCGGCGTAGTATGCGCGCGAGAGAATGATCTGCAGCCCGTAGGCGATCATCCCCAGCGACAAAAGCGCCAGCGCCCCGGCGGTGAGCTGCGTGGAGCTCTCGCTCCACTCTCCCCACTGGTACAAAAGGCGCACCAGCGGACGCGCCATCACGAACAGCCCCGCCGTCATTGGCGCGAGGAAAAAGAGCATGATGCGAAGCGTGCCCCTGAGGCTCTCGCCCAGCTGCTGCGACTTCTGCTGCGCGCTCAGGCGGCTGAGCTCAGGGAACACCACGTTGGCGACCGACAGCACGAAAACGCCCGAGATGATGGTATAGAGCGTGTTGGCGTACTCGAGCGCCGACGCGCCGCCGGAGATGCGCGAGGCGTAGCGCGTGGCCACCATCAGGTTGAACGGCTGCACCCATGTGCTTGCCATCACCGGCAGCATGAGCGTGAAGATCTTGCGCAGCCCCGCATGGCGCAGCGAGGGACGATAGTGGTAGCCGAAGCGGCGCAGCGCGGGCAGCTGCACCAGCACCTGCAGCCCCCAGCCCACCAGATACGCCCACGCAAGCCCCACCACGCCGAAGCGGTCGCACAGGGTGAAAAAGTAGAGCAGGATCGCGCCGTTGGACACGGCAGACAGCAGCGCCGGGATTTGAAACTCGCCCAGCGACTGCAAAACACCCACGATGGAAAAGGCCACGCCCGTAAAGAGCACCGTGGGGAAAAGGATGCAGAGAAGCCGCGCGCACAGCGCCGCCGTGGGCTCGTCGAACCCGCTGGCCAGAAGCGCGGTGAGCGGCTGAGAAAACACCATGCCCAGAAGCGACATTGCCGCCGTGGCCAGCGCCGTGACGGTGAGGAAGGCGTTGGACAGGCGGAACGCCTCCTCCCTGCCCTTCTTTTCCAGATACTCATTGAACACGGGGATAAAGCTCGCCGAGATCGCCGAGGCGAAAATGGCGTCGAAGAAGTTGCGCGGAATGCGGCTGGCCGCCAGAAATGCGTCGGACACCGCGCCGGTGGCAAACACATGCCCCATGCGCATGTCGCGCAGCAGCCCCAGCACCTTGCCCAGCAGCGTGAGCACCATCATCATACCCACCGTGCGCGCCGTGCCGCGCCTGTTCTCATCCATCGCGCTCACCCCTTTCCATAAAACTCTTCTTGTATCATAGCAGATTCGCCGCCGTTTGTAAACCTCGCGGCAAAAAAAAGCAGTCGGCCTTTAGGCCGCCTCAGCGTATCAAAAACCTCCGTCATTCCGAGCCAGTGCTCACACTGGCGTGGGAATCCGCATTCCCACGCTGAAATGATTTGAAAACGCAGAAAAGGGACGGATTGCCACACAAGTGACATCGGTCACTCATCTTGCAATAACGGCTGCGGGCATATGAACGGCTCCGCCTGCCAGGCAGCAGACGGAGCCGTTTTTACTTTATCTCCCCGTGAGCCAGTCAAGAATGCCGTCGATCAAGCTCTCCGCGCCGGGGTTTTCAGGGTCCTCCGGCTCCTCGGGCTCGGGATCCTCCGAGCTGCCGGTGGCGGGCCAGAAGTTGCCCTCGGGGTCGATATACCACATGATGCCGTTTTCGTCGATGAACCACGGCCACGACGGGTCGATCCCTTCGCCGGGCGTGGGCTCAGGCTCGGGCTCGACCACCGGAACGTGCAGCGTACACGCGCCCATCTCCACATAGTCGGACATCAGCTGCACGCTGCCGCTGCGCGTGGTGACCAGCGTGCCCTGCGGCTCGGCCGGCCAGGCAAGCTCGGCCGCTTCGAGAATGGTGGGGTCGCCAAGCAGCTCAGCCTGCTCTGCCGCGGCGGACAGCGCCTCCTCGCGCTGGGCAAGGTAGGTGGCAAGCTCTTTCTCGTTGTAGGGCACATACATGGGCGTGCGCTGGTAGCCGAAAAGTTCGGCATCCGTAATGTTGGGCGAGTCGGTGTCGATGACGGAAACGGTCGTTACCTGCTCGGCGGGACAATACTCCGTGGCAAAGCAGCCGCTCTCCGCGCAGATGCTCAGCGTGACGTGCGCGTCGCAGGTGAGCACGGGGGCAGTGTCCTTGCCGACGAGCACGGTCTGCACCTCGGGGCACCAGTCGCCCTGCAGAAGGCCGGTTCTGGTGCACACGGTGACCTCCACAAGATCGACGGCGTTGGACTCAAACTCCTTGTCGGGCAGACTTGCGTGCAGGGGCTGCATCACATTTTTCCAGAGGCTCGCGGGCGGGTTTTCGCCGCTTTGCGTTTCGATGCGGGCGTTGTGCTCGTAGCCGACCCAGACGGCAGCCGTATAATACGGGGTGTAGCCGACGAAATAGCGGTCGTACTTGTTGCTGGTGGTACCGGTCTTACCGGCGATGGTCATGCCGTCGAAGGCGGCTACGCGGCCTGTACCGTTGCTGTTGCACACAACGTTTTTCAGCAGCTCATTCATCTGATACACGGTGCTCTCGCTGAACACCACGCTGCTCTCGCGCTTGTTCTCGAGGATCACATTGCCGTTGCTGTCACGCACCTCGACATAGGTACGCGGCCTGGTGTAAACGCCGCTGTTGGCAAAGGTGGCGTAGGCCGCAGCCATCTCCACGGTTGTCACGCCGTGCGTCAGGCCGCCCAGCGCCAGCGAGGCAGAGTTGAGGTCGTCGCTGACGAGCGTGGTGAAGCCCAGCTTTTCGGTCAGACAGGCATAGGACTTGGCGATGCCCAGCTCCTCGATCGTGCGCACGGCGGTGGTGTTGGTGGAGCGGTAGATGGCCTCCTGCAGCGTGATGTGGCCGCGATAGCCGGTGTAGGAGTTGTTCGGCCACGCCTTGAGCTCCTGCTCGCTGTTTTCCATCAGACGCACAGGGTAGTCGTCAAGCACGGAGGCGGGCGTGATCAGGCCGCTTTCCAGCGCGGGGGCGTACACCGACAACGGCTTGATGGCACTGCCGCAGGGGCGCGTGTTGGTGGCAAAGTTCAGAAGGAACGCGCCCTCGCGCTCGCCGATGCGTCCGGCAACGGCGATGATGTCACCGGTGGAATTGTCGATAACGGTCATGCCCGATTGCAGCTGCTCGCCCTTGGCGGAGGTGTAGGGCAGGTTCGCAGGGTCGGCGTATACCTCCTCCACAAGCTGCTGCACAGCGGGGTCGACGGTGAGGTAAATCTGGTAGCCACCGGTGTAGAGAAGATCCTTGGCCACGCGGGAGTCGTAATCGTACTTTTCCACCATGTCCTCAACGATGTCGTTGATGGCCACCTCGACGAAATAGGGGTACAGCGAGGACGAAGCGGCCTCCGTCTGCTCGCCGCTGTCCTCCTCGGCCACATAGTCCTCATCCCATACGAACACCAGCTTTTCGTCAAGCGCCCGCTGATACTCCGCGTCGGTGAGGTAGCCCTGCTCGTTCATCTTGTAGAGCACGGTCTCCTGACGCTCTTTGTTGACCTGGCGGTACGTCTTGCCGCTGTCAAGCTTGCCGGAACGGGAGGGGTCGTAGAGGTAGGGGTACTTGGTGATGCCCACGATGGCTGCACCCTCGGCGACCGAAAGCTCACTGACGGACTTGCCGAAGTACCGTTCGGACGCCGCCTCGATGCCGTAGGCACCGTGCCCGAAGTAGACAAGGTTGAGGTAGAGCTCAAGCACCTCTTCGCGGCTGTACTTTTCGGCAAAGCGCAGCGCACGGAAGATCTCAGTGACCTTGCGCTTGATGGTGGTCTCGTTGCTGCCGGTGAGGTTTTTGATCACCTGCTGGGTGATGGTGGAGCCGCCGCGCAGCTGCTCACCGGGGGCGAAGAGCGTGTAGACGCCCTTGAGCGTGGATTTCCAGTCCACGCCGTTGTGCTCGAAAAAGCGCTCGTCCTCGATGGCGACCAGCGCCTGCCACACATGCGGGGGAATGTCGCTGAACTCCACAAGCGTGCGGTCCTCGCTGCCGTGCAGCTTTTCGTACTCGACCCACTCGCCCGTGGTGCGGTCCTGACAGTACACCACGCTGCTCTGCTTGAGCATGTAGGCCGAGGCATCCACGTCGAGAATGGGGTCGAGTGAGGTGTGCACATACTGCATGAAAATGAAGTAGAACATCACCAAGGTCAAAACGCCGATCACGCACAGCGTGCCGAATATCTTGAAAAAGGTCAGCAACGGATGGCTGCGCCTGCGCTTGCGCGGGCGGCGTGCCGCAGTCTCCTGCCGGTTGGTGTTTTCCATAGGGCTTACTCCTTATGCTGGTATCCGAACGGGCTCCGGGTATGCCTGCTCAAGATATATTATAGCATGCCTGTCAAGGGGATTTTTCCCAAAATCCCCGTAAAAAAGTCCGGTTTTTTCAAAGGGGCGGCATATTTCCGCGCCGTCGAAAAATTCTTGCGCAAACGGCGTTTTGTTTGCGATTTCGTCTTGCATTTTACAGTGAAATAGGCTATACTATGGGCAACCGGAAAAAAGGAGGCTGCCCATGAGCGAAGAATTTGGCGCCAATTTCGTCACCATCACCGACGAGGACGGCAACGACATCGAGCTGGAATACATCGATGCCCTGGAATACAACGGCAAGACCTACATGGCCTTCTTCCCCGCCGTGGAGGAGGGTGCCGACGAGGATGAGGAGGAATACGGCCTGATCCTGCTGCGCGCCGAGGTGGTCGACGGCGAGGAGATGCTCGCCACCATCGACGATGAGGAAGAGCTCAACGCCGTGTACGAC
>CAYPLM010000030.1:0-12414 GCA_964411575.1 uncultured Oscillibacter sp.
AAGCGCCGCCAGAAGGCCAACCAGTGCGAGGTGATGAACGTCATCGGCGACGTGGAGGGCAAGGAGTGCATCCTCTTCGACGACATGGTCGACACTGCCGGCTCGCTGTGCAACGCCGCCAAGGCTATCGTTGAGGTGGGCGGGGCGAAGAAGGTGTACGCCTGTGCGTCCCACGGCGTGCTCTCCGGCCCGGCCATCGACCGTCTGGAGGGAAGCTGCATCGAGGAACTCGCTCTGCTCGACACCATCCCCGCCCACGCCGAGGCTGCGCGTGCGCGCATCAAGTACCTCACCGTGGCGCCGATGTTCGCCGAGGCCATCGAGCGCACCTATCAGGAGATCTCCATCGCAAAGCTCTTCAACTAAGACCGACCGTGAAGGAGGGCGGCGCCGTTGCCCTCCGAGACTGTCAAAAAAGCGTCATTGCGAACCAGTGACTGATGTCACTGGTGTGGCAATCCGTTCTTTTTTCTGCATTTTCGAATCATTCCGGTGAGGGAGCACGGATTCCCGCGCCAGTGTGTGAAACTTGTTTGGAATGACGGAGATTATTTGACACGCTGGGAGGGCAGCGCCGCTGCCCTCCTTCTGTTTTCTGCGAGGCAATTATGTTTTTTGCAAGGAACCGTGTGTCCGGCGCGCCGACGTGGCTTCTGGTGTGCCTGGGCAACTACGGAAGAGAATACGAAAATACGCGCCACAACATTGGCTTTCTCGCCGCCGACCGCCTGATCGACAAGCAGGGTCTCCGCTGCAATCGTCTGCGCTTCCGCGCGCTGACGGAGCTGATCTCCTTTGGCGGGCAGACGGTGCTTTTGATGAAGCCGCAGACGTATATGAACCTTTCCGGCGAAGCAGCGGGAGAGGCAGCCCGTTTTTATAAGATCCCGCCCGAGCATGTGCTGGTAATCTATGATGATGTTTCGCTGCCGCTGGGCAAGCTGCGCGTGCGCGGAAACGGCTCAGCCGGCGGGCACAACGGCATCAAAAATATCATTCAGCACCTCGGAAGCGATGCCTTCCCCCGCGTAAAGGTGGGCGTGGGCGCGCCGAGCCACCCTGAGCACGACATGGTAGACTGGGTGATCGGCAAGTTCTCCGCCGACGAGCGCAAGGTCATCGACGCCGCGCTCGACCGTGCACTTGACGCGGCCGCCTGTGTGATCGAAAAAGGCGTGAGCGAGGCGCAGAACCGCTTCAATTGACAAAAAACGCATTTACTTTTTCGCGCGGAGGGTGTATACTCTTGCGCGAAGAACAGGATAGGAGCGGCACAGTCCCCCCGACAGGGGCGGGCTGCGCCCTTTTGTGCGTGGATGGAGAAGGGAGGGTGCCATGCAGAAGCTGAATCAGCAGCTCGCCGCACTGCCGGAGGTGCGTGAGCTTTTGTCCGCGTTAGACGCGGGCAAGTCGCCGGTCGCCGTGTCCGGCCTGTCACCGGTGCACCGGGCGCAGCTGGGTGCGGCGCTTTTTGAGGCGCTGCGCTGCCCGCTCGTTGCGCTGTGTGCGGATGAGAGCGAGATGCGGCGCATGGCCGCCGACCTTTCCGTGTTGACCGGGCGCGAGGCCGTGGTGCTGCCCGCGCGCGAGTGGCAGCTGCGCGACCGCGTGGCTGCCTCACATGAGTACGAGCAGGCGCGCCTTTCCGTGCTGTGCCGTCTGGCCGGGGGAGAGGTGGAGCTGCTTGTTACCACCGCCGAGGCGCTTGCCCAGCGCACGCTGCCGCCCTTTGCCCTGCGCGAGGCCGTGCTTACGCTGCGCGTGGGTGACCGGCACGATCTGCGCGCGCTGGAGCAGCGGCTTTTCGCTGCGGGCTATGTGCGCGCCGAGCAGGTGGAGGGCGTGGGGCAGTTTGCCCTGCGCGGCGGCATTCTTGACGTGTATTCGCCGCTGTCTGCGCCGGTGCGCGTGGAATTTTTCGGCGACGAGATCGATGCGATGGGCGAGTTTGACACCGCCACCCAGCGCCGCACGAAAAACATCAAGGCGCTCACCGTGCTGCCCGCCGCCGAGGTGCTGCCCGAGGCCGCCGAGGGCGGGCGCGAGGGCATGTGCGCGCGCATCGAGCACGCGGTAAAACAGATCGAAAAGACCAAAAACGGCGAAAAGACCGCCAAAACGCTGCGCGGCGACCTCGAGCGTCTGCGCGAGCGTCTGCCGCTGGGCGGGCTCGACCGGTATCTTGCGGCGGCGTACCCCACGGCGGTATGCGCGGCGGACTACCTTCCGTCCGACGCGCTGCTGCTGGTGAGCGAGGGCGGACGCATTCTGGAGCGCGAGCGCATCCTTGCCGAGCAGCACGCCGAGGACGTGCGCATGCTGCTCGAGGAGGGCGTGCTGGCCGGGGCGTTTGCCGAGCTGTCGCTTCCCATCGGGCAGCTGGGCGCGCGCTGCGACGAATTTGCCGCCGTGCTGGCCGACGCGCTGCCCACCTCGCGCTATTTCCTCACGCCGCGCACGCTTTTGAGCATGAACGTGCGCCAGCTGCCCTCCTATGGCGGCAGCCTCGACACTGCCGCCGCCGATATGGCGCACTACCTTGCCGCCGGCGAGGGTGTGCTCGTGCTCTGCGGCAACGAAACGCGCGCGCGCAATCTGCTGCGCCTTCTCGAGGAGCGCGGCGTGCCCGCGCGGCTCGACCTTCGCTGCGCGCAGCTGCCAAAGCCCGGCGAGGCTGCCGTGGCGCTCGGCGCGCTGAGCGCGGGCAGCGAGTGGCCGCAGCTGCGCCTTGCCATTTTGACCGAGGGGCAGCTGAGCGCGCAGCCGGGCACGAAAAAGCCAGTGCGCCTCAAGGGCGACTCCTCGCGCCAGAAGCTCGCCTCCTACACCGACCTTGCCCCCGGCGACCTCGTGGTGCATGTGCACCACGGCATCGGCCGCTTCGCCGGCATCGAGCGGATGAAGGTGGACGGCGCGGAAAAGGACTATATCAAGATCTGCTACGCCGGCAGCGACAGCCTCTATGTCCCTGCCACGCAGCTCGACCTCATTTCCAAATACATCGGCGCGGGCGACGACGGCGAGGGGAACGCCCGGCTCAGCAAGCTCGGCGGCACCGACTGGACGCGCGCCAAATCCCGCGCCAAGGCCGCTGCCAAGGATCTGGCCAAGGGGCTGATCAAGCTCTACGCCGAGCGCAGCCGCCGCCCTGGCTTTGCCTTCTCGCCCGACTCCCCGTGGCAGAAGGAATTTGAAGATGCCTTCGATTACACCGAAACGCCCGACCAGCTGCGCTGCATCGCCGAGATCAAGGAGGATATGGAGCGCGCGCAGCCGATGGATCGTCTGCTCTGCGGCGACGTGGGCTACGGCAAGACGGAGGTCGCGCTGCGCGCGGTGATGAAATGCGTGCTCGACGGCAAGCAGGCGGCCATCCTTGTGCCCACCACGGTGCTCGCCCAGCAGCATTACGCCACAGCGATCAACCGCTTCCGCAGCTTCCCCGTAACGATCGAGGTGCTCTCGCGCTTCCGCACGCCCGCGCAGAAAAAGGACGTCATGGCGCGCACCGCCGCCGGGCAGGTCGACCTTCTCATCGGCACGCACACGCTGCTGCAAAAGGATCTCCACTTCAAAGACCTCGGCCTTCTGGTGGTGGACGAGGAGCAGCGCTTTGGTGTGACGCACAAGGAAAAGCTGCGCGAGCTTGCCCGTCAGGTGGACACGCTCACGCTTTCCGCCACGCCTATCCCGCGCACGCTGAACATGGCGCTGGCGGGGCTGCGCGACATGTCGACGCTGGAAATGCCGCCGTCCGACCGTCAGAGCGTGCAGACCTATGTCATGGAGCACGACTGGGGTGTGATCGGCGAGGCTATCCGGCGCGAGCTCTCGCGCGGCGGGCAGGTGTACTACCTGCACAACCGCGTGGAGACCATCGACCGCTGCGCCGCTCGCCTGCAGCAACTGCTCGGCCCCGAGGTGAGCATTGGCATCGCCCACGGCAAGATGGACGAGCGCTCGCTCTCCGCCGTGATGCAGCAGATGTCCGAGGGCGAGGTGCAGGTGCTCGTGTGCACCACGATCATCGAAACCGGCATCGACATCCCCAACGTCAACACCCTCATCATCGAGGACGCTGACCGCTTGGGTCTTGCCCAGCTGCACCAGATTCGCGGGCGCATCGGCCGCAGCGCGCGCCGCGCCTATGCGTATCTGACGTACCGCCCCGGCAAGATCCTCACCGAGGTGGCTGCCAAGCGCCTCACTGCCATCCGTGAGTATGTGGAGTTCGGCTCTGGCTTCCGTATCGCCATGCGCGACCTTGAAATTCGCGGCGCGGGCAACCTGCTGGGGCCTGAGCAGTCCGGCTTTATGATGAGCGTGGGCTACGATATGTACCTTCAGCTTCTGGAGGAGGCTGTGCTGGAGGAGCGCGGGCAGAAAAAGCCGAAGCGCCCCGAATGCTCCGCCGACCTTACCGTTTCGGCAAATTTGCCGGAGAGCTACATCCCCTCCGGCGAGCAGCGCATGGATATCTACCGCCGCATTGCCGCGCTGCGAACGAGCGAGGAGTCGCAAGAGCTGCTTGACGAGCTGATGGATCGCTACGGCGACCCGCCGCAAAGTGTGCTGGCGCTGCTGGATATCGCGCTGCTGCGCGCCGCTGCGTCCGAGCTGGGCGTGACGGATATCAGCCAGCGCGGCGGGCTTCTGACGCTCACCTTCGGCGAGACGCTGCCCGTGGAGGCTGTGATGCGCGCGTGCACGCGCCCGAAAAACAAATATCGCCTCACGCTCTCTGCCGGGCAGACGCCCAGGCTCACGCTGCGCCTGAAGGACAAAGAAAACCCGCTCGAAGCCGCGCTTTCGTTGGTGGAGGAGCTGCGTCTGGACGGACAAATGAAATAAACTGCCGCATGCGGCAGACAAAAAACAAAGGAGACATCACCATGAAAAAGAAACTGCTTTGCCTGCTGCTGGCTGCGGCGCTTTGCCTTGGACTTGCGGCCTGCGGCGAAAAGGAGCCCGCGTTTTCTGCAGGCGAGGTGCAGGAGGGGCTTTGTTACACGACCACCGGCATCTCTCCCGACGCCACGATTCTCACCGTGGGCGGCAGCCCCGTGCGTGCGGACGTGTACCTCTACTGGCTGCTCTATAGCGCCTCCAACGTCGAAAGCTACATGACCGCCTACATGGGGCAGGAGTTCGACTGGGACGCGGAGCTGACCGACACAGAGACAGTCGAGGAGTATGTGCATGCCGATGCGCTGGCCGCAGTGAAGTATTTTGCCGCGCTCGACCGTCTGGCGTCTGAAAACGGCGTCGCGCTGGGCGAGGAGGGCACGCAGGCGCTTGCTGACCTGCGCGAGGCCAACATCGAAAGCACCGGCAGCGAGGAGGAGTATCTCAAGGAGCTCGACCTCATGTGCCTGACTGAGACGGGTTGGGACGAGATCTGCCGCGTGCAGTACCTCTACCAGAAGCTCATTGAGCAGGCGGCTGATGCCGACTCCGGCAGCAAATTCTATGCCGACGAGGAGACCCTTGCAGACTACGCCGAGGGCCTGGGCTATGTCACCGCCGATCATATCCTTCTTCTCACCATGGATATGAACACCTACACCGCCTATGACGAGGACACCATCGCCGCGCAGAAGGCGCAGGCCGAGAGCCTCCTTGAGCAGCTGAGAAGCTACGACGGCGACGACCTGACCGCCTATTTCACCGAGCTTGCTGACGAGTACGGTGAGGATCCCGGCCGCACGCTCAACCCCACCGGCTACACCTTCGGCACCGGCGAGATGGTGCAGGAGTTTGAAACGGCCGCCCTTGCGCTCGAGCCGGGGCAGGTCAGCGACATCGTGGAGGTGAGCTACGGCTACCACATCATCCTGCGCAAGCCGCTCGACCGCGCAGCCGCAGCTGAGGCTGTGCGCAGCGGGTATATCGAGTCGAGCATCAGCGAGGAGGTGCTTGCGCTCTCCGACGCGGCGGAGGTCAGCCTCAGCCCCGAGGCCGAGACGCTGGACGTGCGCAGCTTCTATGAGGCGATGAAGGCCGCGCAGCAGGAGCACAACAGCGTCAGCGAGTGAGCCATTTCCTCCGAGGAGCATGATCGCCTGAAAAAAAGCGCGAAAAAGGCTTGAAATGTACTGTTGTTTATGGTACATTAGTACAACTACCAAATGGAGGCATCATCGTGCAGGAGAATCCGATTTTTAAGGCTAAGCTGGCGCTTGACAGCGGTGTGTCACTGTATGCGCAGCTCACCGGCATCATCCGCCGCAGCATCACCTCGGGCGCGCTCGCCGTGGGCGACCTTATCCCATCCGAGGCAGAGCTGTGCAGCGGCTTTGACATCAGCCGCAACACCGTGCGTCAGGCCATCGGCGCATTGGAGGACGAGGGGCTGGTCGTGCGCAAGCGCGGCAAGGGCACCTTCGTGGCCGACCCGTCGCTGCGGCGCAAGGGCGTGCAGTATTCCTTTACCACTGAGATTTCCTCGATCGGCAAGCAGCCCTCGTCCACGCTCGTGGACTTTGCGGTGATCGAGCCGTCCAAGCGTATCCGTACGCTGATGTCGCTTGACAGCGGCGAGCAGGTATACTGCTTTACCCGCGTGCGCAATGTCGACGGCGAGCCGATGATCCTGGAAACGTCGTACTACCCGCAGTACATCTACCCCAACCTCACGCGCGAGATGGTGGAGACGCACAGCTTCTACAGCCTCCTCTACCACGCGGGCACACTGCCCTACGCGGCGGAGGACACCTACGAGGCCGTGACGCTCACGCGTCAGGAGGCCGCGCTGCTGCACTGCGAAGAGGGCGCAAGCGCCTTCCACCACCAGCGTCTCACCACCACCGAAAGCGGACAGCTCTACGAATACACCAGCAGCTACATGCGCGCCGACCGCGTCAAGCTCAACGTACACTTTGAAAAGGGCGGCGTCTCCTTCTCGCGCGTGGTCGACTCGAAAGAATAAAAAGCGATCACCTGACAAAAACGGTAAGCAGCCACAACAGCTCGAGCTGTTGCGGCTGCTTACCGTTTCAAAGACCCCATCATTCCGGGCAGGTTTCGCACACCGGTGACATCGGTCACTTACTTCGCAATGACGCTTTTTTGACAGTCTCAGAAACCGACCTGTGATCGTAGCCACAGGTCGGTTTCATTGTTTTGCGCCTTTCGCCCAGATGCCGGGGCAGAGGGTGTTATCTTCTGTCGAGCACGGGCTTTCCGCCCAGCAGGACGAGCGTCATCCCCTCTGCGCACTGCCGCGGCGCGGCGAAGCTTGCGCGCTCATGCAGGGCGGCGGGGTCGAAGAGGCAGAGGTCTGCGTCCATGCCGGGGGCAATGCGCCCCTTATGTCTGAGCCGCAGGCGAGACGCGGGCAGCTGCGTTATCTTGTGCACGGCCTGTGCAAGCGTCAAAACGCCGCGCCGGCACACATACTCCTCGAAAAGCCGCGTGAACGCGCCGTACACGCGCGGATGCAGCAGCCCTGCGGTGGGATACGTCGCGTCGGAGATGACGCAGGAAAACGGCTCGCGCAGGATGGCCTCGATGTCCGCTTCGTCTACGATGAAATCGATCATCCCCGGCGCGCAGCGTTCCTGCGCGAGCAGGTCGAACAGCGCGTCAAAGGGGTCTTTTCTCAGCACGCGGGCGATAGCGGCAAGGCTCTGCCCCTCAAAGCGGCGGTTTTCCGCGCGGGAAAGGCCGGTGGCATACACGTTTTCAAAGCCGACGAGGGCGGTGATATTTTCAAAGTCGCGCCCCGTCTCCATCCGCGCGCGCATGGCGTCGCGCTGCTGTCTGTCTTGCAGGGCAAGGCACAGCGCGTCCAGCCCACCGCGCTGAAACTCGGGCGGCAGGACATGCAGAAGCTGCGTGCTGCCCGCCGCGTAGGGGTACACGTCGCAGCCCACGTCCAGTCCGTCCTCCCGCGCAGCGCGCAGCAGGGTGAGCATCTGCGGCACGGCGCTGCGCCAGTTGCGCCGTCCGATGGCCTTGAGATGGCTGATCTCCACCGGGGTGCACAGGGCGCGCGCCACGGTGAGCATCTCCTGCAGCGCCTGCACCACGCCGTCGCCCTCCTGCCGCATGTGCACGGTGATCGGCACGCCGGAGCCGCGCAGCGGCGTGAGCACGTCGATCAGCTCCTGCGTGCTGTAAAAGCACTCCGGCGCGTAGCCCAGCCCCAGCGAAACGCCCAGCGCCCCGTCACCCAGCGCGCGCTCGAGCATGGCGTGCACGGCGCGCTTCTGCTGCGGCGTGAGCGGCGCGGGCGAAAAGCCCGCCGCAAGTGCGCGCAGCGTGCCCATGCCCACCAGCATGCCGCAGGGTACCGTGCTGCGCGCGGCGGCGGAGAGGTAATCCCCCAGCGTCTCAAAGCGCAGCGCAGGGTCAAAGCGTCCCGTGATGGGCACAAGGTAGTCCGCCAGCTCCTGTGCGTGTGCGCCATAAAGCGGCGCAAGGGACAGCCCGCAGTTGCCGCCCACAAGATAGGTGAGCCCCTGGCAAAGCTCCGCCTCGCCCAGCTCGCCGCGCAGCGCCGCCGCATCGGGGTGGCGGTGCATGTCGATAAAGCCGGGCGTGAGGCAGCGCCCACGCGCGTCGATCTCCTGCGCCGCCTGCGCGCCGGAAAGCTGCCCCACGGCGGCGATCGTGCCGTTTTGCAGCCCCACGTCGGCGAAAAAGGCTTCGGCCCCTGTGCCGTCGAGCACGCGGGCGTTTTTGATCAGGGTGTCCAGCATAAAATCACTTCCTGTGCCCTATGGTAACACGCGCGGCGGCGTTTTGCAACTTGCAAAAGCGGGCGCAGTCGGCTATAATAAAAGAAGAGTTGTTATTACGGAGGAATACGCCATGGCTTTCACGACCGGCACCCTGTACATCGTCGCCACCCCCATCGGAAATTCACGCGACATTACCGAACGCGCCCGCCAGATTTTGGAGAGTGCGGACATCGTGGCTGCGGAGGACACGCGCCGCAGCGTGGTGCTGCTCAACAAGCTCGGCATCCGCGCCAAGTCGCTCTCCGCCAACCATAAGTTCAACGAGTACGGAAAGGCGAAGTGGTTCATCGAGCAGCTGCAGGACGGCAAGGACATCGCCGTCATCACCGACGCGGGCACACCCTGCATCTCCGACCCCGGCAACGAGCTCATCCGCGCTGCCATCGACGCGGGGCTGCGCGTGGTGGGTATCCCAGGCGCGTGCGCGGCCGTGACGGCGCTGAGCATTTCGGGCTTCGACCTGTCCACCTTCTTTTTCTACGGCTTCTTCCCGCGCGAAAACGCCGACCGCCGCCGCGTGCTGTCCATGCTGCGCCGAGGCGACACGCGCACTTACTGCTTTTACGAGAGTCCCAAGCGTATCATGGAGGCGGTGGAGTTTTTCATCACCGAAAACGCCGGCGTGCGTCTGTGCCTGTGCAACGACATGACCAAGCTGCACGAGATGACCTTCCGCGGTACGCCCGAGGAGGTGCGCGCGCAGCTGCTGGACAAGGGGAACTACGACAAGGGCGAGTATGTGCTGCTGTGCGAGGTGGACGACACCTACCGCATCACCGAGGTCGAGCACATCGCCTCGCCCGAGGCGATCCTGGTGGACTGCATGGTGCAAAACGACTGCACTGCCAAAGATGCCATCCGCCTTCTGCTCAAGGACAGCAACAACACCTACAGCAAAAACGAGCTTTACGCCGCCCATCTTGCCCTGAAGGAGAGATTTTCATGAGCATTCTGACCGACCTGGAAGCGCGGCTGGACACGCTGACAAAGCTTGTCCTCTCCGAGCCCATTGCGCGCATCGGCTGCGGCAGGGTGACGGTGCGCCCGCTCACGCTGCACGGCAAAGCCTTTTTTCAGCTGGAATATCAGCAGGGGCCGAAGGTGTCGCACCGCAACGTCGCGCGCGGCGAGCTGACACAGCTCTACGCCGAGGAGCTTGACGGCATCTACCGTCAGGTCGTCCTCTGCACGCAGACGGAAACGCGGCAGTATGTCCGCAAGGCGAGCGGCGGGTATAAGTGCACCGCCAGGGGCGAGGCAACCCGTGCCGCCGCGCCGCGCACACACGACCGCAAGAAGGAATATCTTCTTTCCGAGGGCGAGAACATCCCTGCGCTGGTCGATCTGGGCGTGTTCACGCCGGAGTTCCGCGTGGTGAAGGGGAAGAACGACAAGTTCAAGCAGATCAACCGCTTCATCGAGCTGGTGGATGACGCGTTTTCTGCGCTCGAGCGCGACGAGATCACCATCCTCGACTTTGGCTGCGGCAAGTCGTACCTGACGTTTTTGCTGTATTACTATTTCACGGTCAAGCGCGGTGTGCGCGCCACCATCTACGGCTACGACCTCAAGGAGGACGTGGTGGAACACTGCAACGCCGTGGCGCGCAAATACGGCTACGACGGACTGCACTTTGCCGTCAGCGACGTCACGCGCGACGCGCTTTACGACCGCCCCGTGGACATGCTCGTCACGCTGCATGCCTGCGACACGGCGACGGATTACGCCCTGCACTACGCCATCGCGCACGGCGTGCCACGCATTTTCTCCGTGCCCTGCTGCCAGCACGAGGTCAACGCGCAGATCACGCGCGGGGGAGACTTCGATCTGCTGCTCTCTCATGGGCTCATCAAGGAGCGCTTTTCCGCGCTGCTCACCGATTCCATCCGCGCCGCCGTGCTCGAGGACAGCGGATACGATGTGGACGTGATCGAGTTTGTCGACTTTGCCCACTCGCCGAAAAACCTGATGCTGCGTGCGGTGAAAACCGGCCGCTGCGGCACGAAAAAGCTCGCCGCCGCCCGCGCGCTGGCCGAGCGCTACGGCTTTTCCCAGACGCTGCTGGAGCTGAGCAAATAAACTTTGAGGTTGTCAAAAAACCGGCTGACGCCGCTTTTTTGAGAAGGCTTGCGGCCTGCTGCAGCGCACTCGCGCTTTGCGCGCGCACATTTGCGGGCTGATAGGAGTTTTTTCCGACGTACACGCCGCCGGAAAAACGATGGGAAGCATTTCACGTCTGCGGACGCGAAACTCTGCGGGGCTTTTTTGACAAGCTGAAAGGCCAGGAGGGCTGAGCTGCCCTTCTGGCCTTTTTATTATGTTCGGAGGAATCCGAAGAGCCCCCGCTTTTCCGCCTGCCTGCTGCGGACGGAGAGCACGCGGTAGCCCGTGGCCTCTACTGCCTCGCGCAGCGCCTGTTCGTCGAGCGGCTGCGCGGAGAGGACAACGGTTTCCCCTTTTGTGTGCGAGGAGGTGACTTTTTTAACGGCAAAGCAGCGCCGGATCGCATCGTTGACGTGGGCCTCGCACATGGAGCACATCATCCCGTCAACGCGGAGGGTCGTCTCGGTCATCATCTGCTGCCTTTCGCGGTCGGCGCGCTGTGGCACTGGCCGTGCATGGCACAGTGCGCACAGCTGCCGCCGCAGGAGGATTTTCCTGCTTTCCGCTGCCGGATCAAATACAGGGAGATGCTGAGGATGATGGCAAGCAATACAAGAGAGATGAAGAGAGTAGAGAGGTTTGCGGCGAGCCAGGAAAGCACGGTTTTTCACTCCTTTCTATTACATGCGAAGCGTTTTCGCTTCCTGATAGGGGCGGAAGAGCAGATACAGCATGCCAACGAGCACCGCGATGGCCACGATAAGGCCGAGGATGCTCAGGCTGCCGGTGAACGCGCCGCCAAACTGGTTGACCAGCAGTGCGCAGACATAGGCGAAGGCGCACTGGTAGCCGATGGCAAACCACGTCCACTTGGGGCTGTTCATCTCGCGCTTGATCGCGCCGATGGCGGCGAAGCAGGGGGCGCAGAGAAGGTTGAACACGAGGAAGGAGTACGCCGTCACGCCGGTGAAGGCTGCGCTCAGCGCCTCGTACACGCTGGCGTCACCGCCGCCGTAGAGGATGCCGAGGGTGCCGACGATGTTCTCCTTGGCGACAAGGCCGGTGATGGAGGCCACGGCCGCCTGCCAGTTGCCCCAGCCGAGGGGGATGAAGATCCAGGCGATCAGGCTGCCGATCCTGGCGAGGATGGAGCAGTCGATCTGCTCCTCAGAGAGCATCTGGAACGTGCCGTTTACCCAGCCGAAATAGGTGGTGAACCAGACGACGATGGTGGAGAGCAGGATGATGGTGCCGGCCTTCTTGATGAAGCTCCAGCCGCGCTCCCACATGCTGCGCAGCACGTTGCCCAGCGTGGGCCAGTGGTAGGCGGGCAGCTCCATGACGAAGGGAGCCGGTTCGCCGGAGAACATCTTGGTCTTTTTGAGCATGATGCCCGAGACGATGATGGCCGCCATGCCGATGAAGTAGGCAGACGTAGCCACCCACGCGCTGCCGCCGAAGATGGTACCGGCGATCATGCCGATGAAGGGCACCTTCGCGCCGCAGGGGATAAAGGTGGTGGTCATGATGGTCATGCGGCGGTCGCGTTCGTTTTCAATGGTACGGG